>JAJAYH010000379.1 GCA_026786325.1 Alkalinema sp. CAN_BIN05
GCATACAACGCATACGCCGGTCTAGCGGGCATGTATATTGTCGAAGATCCAAATGAAGTGGCCGGTCTGCCAAAAAACTATGGAGTCGATGATTTCCCGCTGGTTCTGGCTGACAAAATTTTTGATGCTGCTGGGCAATTGGTCTTTGACGAAACCCGCGCTACGAATGAGGGCTATCACGGCGATGTTATTCTAGTCAATGGCGTACCTTGGCCCTCCATGACCGTCGAGCCAAAACCCTATCGCTTTAGGGTCTGTAGCACGGGCATCAGTCGCGCCTACGATCTCTTTCTCAGCAATGGTGGTTCCCTCCAGGTCATTGCAACGGATGGTGGACTGTTGGAACGCGCTGCTCCAACGAAGTCGCTCCGGGTCGGTGTGTCAGAACGCTATGAATTTGTGATTGATTTCTCACTCTATGCCGGTCAAACTTTTGAATTGCGTAATGCTGGACTCAAGAATCACCCCGACTACCTGAATACCGGTAAGATCGCGCAATTTAAGGTGAAAAGGGCAGTCCCAGGAGTGACCTATTACAATAAGGTCGCCTTCACCGCCGCGCTGGCAAAATGCCGCAACGACGCCTTTAATTTCACCAGCCGCATTGACCAACTCAGAGCCTATGGAGTCTCCACCGCTGGTTCTATTCCTGAGCGGACGATGGTGTTTGAGCGCAAAAATGGGATGTGGACAATCAATGGTCGCATTTGGGGCGATGGTGTTAATCCGATCGAAGCCAATCCGCGATCGGCTGGGGTGGAGATTTGGCGCTTACAGAACAATGCCGGAGGCTGGAATCATCCCATTCATGTTCACTTAGTGGATTTCCTAATGCTGTCACGAACGGGCGGTGCTAGCCCAGGTGTTAGAAACTACGAACGAGGCTTCAAAGATGTCGTGTATCTGGGCGAAAACGAAGAGATCACGTTCATTAGCATCTTTGGTCCCCATGATGGCAAATATATGTTCCATTGCCACAACCTAATTCATGAAGACGATGATATGATGCGCGCCTTTAATGTCGGCGGCAATGGAATTGAACCCGTGGGGACCGATGGCACCATGAGAACTCGGGGGCAAGGACCGTATGACGCACTGCCGCGTGGAAGACGACCACCGTTATAAGTCCCATTTTGAACATCATTTATTCGGAGTTAACCTCAATGAACCCCCATACAAAACCATTTGCGCTATTTAGAAAAATCTGTGTGCTCCTGTGGGTATTGATCGCCAGCCTGGTGATCAACACCACACCCGCTGCCGCCCAGATGATGCACCACTTCTCCATGCCGCTGGATCAAGTGCTTCAAGGTCAAGTCAACGCGGGTATTTATACCCCAGAACGTCGCCAAGCGGAAATTAAACTCACCGATGCACTCTATGAAAGAAATCCCACCCGAGCACTAGCCCTCTTGCAAGAAGCAGCAAATCTCGATCGTACCTTCGACAAACCTTTAATGTACATCTGCGATCGCAACCGAGCTATAGCGAACAATCTGGCAGCGGTATCCGCTAGTCAGGAATCCGCCAACAGACTACCGAACTTCGGCTTTTATGAAATCAGACTCGCTAAGGTGCAAGAACTGGCCAATCTACCCGCCGCTGCGATCGCCAGCTATGAACGAGCCGCCGCGATCGATCAATCGAATGCGACCTTCGATCGAGCTGCCAATTCGCGGGCCAATGCGGCCAGACTCCGCCAAGCTTTCCAAATAGCGACGCTGCCCTTGAATCGGCTATCCAGACCACTTGTGATCCCCCAACCATTTACCCAATTCTAGTGTCATGAAATACCCCTTACGTCTCAGTAAAGTCAGGCAATTCTTCTTTCCCATCGTGTTTCTGATATCACTTTTAGTAGTGATCAGCTCGATCGCATTCACCCAATCGGCAGTACTGGCCAAAAGCCCCAACCCACGGGATAATCCCGCTTGCTATATGGAAACTGCAACGGGCCAAATCATTCACTTAGATCGGCTCTGTGGCTATACCAGCAAGGGTAATTCCAGTCCACGCTCGACGGGATTTGGATCGAGCGGCGGCAATTCGATCGCAGCAAATCTGGAATGGCGTAAAAACAACCCATCCGCACCAATTTCCAATTCTCCGAGTCCCTATGATGCTCAAAGAATCCGAGATTTCGACCGAATTCTGTATGGCGATTAAGGCGTAATGCTTCTCCGTTAGTGTCATAAACTATTCGCGGCGGCTCAGAGAATAGAAATAGAGTCTCTGTGTGTAAGGGTTTCAAAAATCTCAACTCTAGAGCGTGAAAGATTCAAGACACTAACCTCGTTCTAGTCTTCGGAGATTGGTCAGCACTTCAGATGCTTTATTTTAAAGGTCTCAACTTAGAGAGAAAACTAAAAAACAGGCCATAAATTTCTTCAATCTACAGTATGAGTTAACAATTTTTAATGGATTAGATTTACTGTTAGCGTTGTCTTTAGTAGTCTCTCATTACCAATACTTCTCAACTAAAACCCTGGATATTTAGAGGTGAATGACGATCTGTTAATAATATGTAGACCTCTCTCGATCGTGGAGATAAGGAATTGCTAGCAAGAAATAAATAATTACAAAAATTGTTACCGTAGCTGTGGCGATAAATGTTGCTGCTGCCCCAAATTTGTACCAAATAAATCCGGCTAACGAACTAGCAATCATGGCGCAAATGCTTTGAAATCCAGAAAATGTTCCGATCGC
>JAJAYH010000380.1 GCA_026786325.1 Alkalinema sp. CAN_BIN05
CCCTAAATCCCCCTTATTAAGGGGGACTAAGAGTTGAATTCTGGTTCTCCCTTATTAACGGGGACTAAGAGTTGAATTCTAGTTCCCCCCTTTTTTGTGGCGTAGCCTGCCCGGAGGGCGTAGGGGCTAGGAGGATCGGGTCTCAATTGCTCATCATGCTAAATATCAAACGGTTCTTCTATTAATTTATCTAGAACAACGGATTCATAAATCTCTTCGACCGAACAAGTAAACTCTAAACTCTCCAAATGAAATTGAGATCCTGGTTCATAGGTAACATATTCCCAAACATCATCGAGTCGTCGCCTATAGACCTCAATAATTGGTTCATTTGGGCTAATTAATACATATTCTTGCAAGGTGTCTATTGATTGATATTCGCGCCATTTTTTGCCCCGATCGGTCGATTCAGTACTAGGAGACATCACTTCAACAATAACTTTTGGATATTGAAATAGATTGATTGCACGTTTATCCCGATCGTCGCACGTCACGACTAAATCTGGATACCGATATCGCTGTCGAATTTGCACTTTTACATCAGCGACATTAATTCGACATCCGCGTGATTTGACATGCGGAGCCAATCGTAATAGTAAACTGACCGCTAAATCATTGTGAGCGATCGTCCCGCCTGCCATGGCAATTACATCACCATTAACATATTCATAGCGAATTTCCTGGTTCTTTTCCCAAGCAAAGAACTCTTCAGGAGTCATTCTAGAATAAGTGTTAGGCAAAGCAACCATATATGTCCCCTTAGTTTTATTCAGCCTTATGACGAACCTGAAATGCGAGGTCTTCAAGCATAGTTGTTTGAGACTCTACAGTAATTACAAGCCCAGCACCACCCGCCTTAACTCGGATGTAACCAATGGCGATCGCACTTCCATCCTCGAATTCATAGGTACTGGTAATTGTCCCGACTTTAGTATCATCTGAATAAACAACGGAACCCAATGCGACAGAAGAAGAGAGTTTCATTCCCCAAAGATTCAGTTTTACTCCATTGTAAGTATCTAGGCGGGCTATTGTTTCTTGGCCAATATAGCAACCTTTATTGAATGAAATAGTATTCCAAAGCCCCGCATCCAATGGATTGTAATCATCAGTTAATTCAAATCCCGGCATAGGGCGGCCCTGTTCAATCCGGAGTCGCTGATAGGTCCGATCGCCTAGAATAACGGCAATTTCTGATAATATTTTCCAAACGATCGCAGCATTTTCTACCGCCATTACTAGTCTATATCCCGGAATACCTAAGCCACAGCCTGCAATGATTTGAACTGGAGTATTTCCAATCTCTGCGTTGATATATCCCGATTCTGGCGCAAGAATGCCAATTGATTGTAATGCGGTGGCAGCAGTCGGACCGATTAAACAAAATGTTGTAGTCGTTGCGGTGATGTCTGTGAGTTTAACCCGATCGGAAAAGAAGATAAACCGATCTAGAAATGTGATCAATTTCGGTGCCATTCCCGGAGAAATAAGCAATTGAACAGTATTATCTAAAATTAATGCAGTAGCTAGATCAATCGTGCGGGCGGTAGAGGTTAGAAATGTTGTATCACAAGTCTCACCGGGCTTAAGTAATTTGAACCCATTGGTACTTTGGTTATGGAGAAAATCAAGACGGTTTTGATCACTCACTTCAATCCGATTCCAATGGCTTTGGTCATGGAGAGCGACACCCGATCGGGCGGATTCGTAGGCAATTTCGTCATTATTGAATGTCACAGCAATATTATCGTGATCAACGATCGCGCCTTGTGTTTTTTGAACCGATCGTAATTCTTCTAAAACCATAAGTGCCAAAATCATAATTCTTGCCCTACCTATTCAATCTCATCCTATCTTAGGATAGCGTTGGAAGCTGCGATAAGATTTCGGTGACAAGCTGTTTTGCTTTCTCATCTAAAATCGTCCAATCCACTTCATCGCCATCAAACAGCGTATTGTCCACCTGTGCCGGACGATCGATTCTGGGGTCATAGTCGAGGGTAAAACAAATTTTATAACAGAGTTCCCACACATCGATCGTCACGAGTTCTTCGCCCCGTTCGAGCTTCCATTCGTAGGCAGGATAGGGTTTTGGTAGCGTTTCAAGGATTTGCTCAATGTCGTAGGCCCGATCGTTGTCCGTGGTGCTTTTGAGTTCTTGCTGAAGTAACCCAATGCGGCCCCGTTCTTCTTCAGAAATGTCCGCCTCCCACACCAGGGTTTCCTGATAGCTGGTCTTCCAGGTGGATAATTCGTCGGTCAGCTTACGAATGTTGTCGAGCAACCGAATGAACGCGGGTTGCATCAGAGTATTAGTTTTTTCCCAGGTTTCTGGATCGATAAAGGTTGGTTTCATGGTCAGAAATGAGTTGTTTTGGGTTGAGAGTGGAGGCTTCTACAGGATAGGATGAATTATGGAAGCGATGAATTACAAATTGCGAATTATTGGACGATCGGGTGAACAATTTTGAAGAGTGAACAATGTTAAAGATTGTATTTTTTGGAACACCCCAGTTTGCCGTGGCGAGTCTGGAGGCGTTGATTGCGGATGTGGGGATGGATGTGGTTGCTGTTGTGACTCAGCCCGACAAGCGCCGTGGACGAGGAAAAGAGGTGTCGTCGTCGCCTGTAAAAGTCGCTGGACTCGCGGCTAATATTCCAATTTTGCAACCCGATCGTATCAAAAAAGACCTAGATGCGTTGGCTCAATTGCGCGCTTATGAAGCCGATTTTTTTGTAGTTGTGGCCTATGGGCAATTGCTTTCCCAAGAAATCTTGGATATGCCAAAAATTGGTTGTATCAATGGTCATGGTTCATTGCTCCCAGCCTATCGAGGGGCGGCTCCCATTCAGCAATGTTTAGTAAATGGTGAATCGCAAACGGGAATGACAACAATGTTGATGGATATTGGAATGGATACGGGGGCGATGTTATTAAAATCAACCCTAGACATTGGTCTATTAGAAAATGCCCATGAACTGGCCGATCGTCTTTCTACTATGTCAGCCGCTCTATTAATTGAAACACTCCCGAAGTTAGCAAAGGGAGAACTCCAGCCTGAAATTCAGGATAATGATTATGCGACTTATGCGGCATTGATTAAAAAAGAAGACTACATTTTAGATTGGTCAAAGTCTGCGATCGCATTGCATAATCAAATCCGTGGCCTATATCCTGGCTGTAGTACTACATTCCGGAATGCAGTATTGAAGGTGATCTCAACTGTTCCTTTAATCGAGCAAACCCGATCGCAACTCTCGCCTGAATTTCAATCATTGTATGATGCGATCGAACCGCTTCAGATTCAACCTTCAGGAACAATTGTTGCGGTGATTAAAAATCGGGGTGCAATTGTACAAACAGGCGATGGCTATTTGTTTTTGAGAGAAGTTCAATTGGCGGGAAAGAAAGTTCAGTCAGGTTGGGATTTTGCAAATGGAAGTAGGGTGACGATCGGGGAACAATTGATCTGAAGGACTATTATGGTGAGTATAGTTGCGTTCACTATGTAAAATTCCTGTGATGTCAAAATCCACAGCGATCGATCTAATTCAAACACTCAGCCCTCCATCAGTTCCATCACTCAAATGGAACTCATTATTGGATGTCAGGATAAATAAGCACTGCGATTGATCGATCGTTTTCTCACCCGCTTTCAAATTATTTTCCTAACACCTGAAATCACCAGACAGAGAATTACTTTATTACCCGAATACAAATTTAGCTATGGTCCACTATTCCAGATTCATTAATTGCCTCTACTACGCTCACGATCGTAACTCTCGATCGATCGGCCTAACTGATGCTCATATTTACTAGATCAACTCTCGGCATCGGTGTGCATGGGCGTTGTTAGAGTGTGATCGCACGCTTCAAGTATAAGTATGGTACGTTGCCAAAAAATATCGGTGGAGGAGGAGCTTTATTAGGGAACGTACCCTAATGCGATGGCGACCGCAGTTAATTTTGTCTTTAGAAAGACTTTTAACGCTGCCCACATTTCATGGAAGAACAGGTTCCAAAAATATCCATACCGTGGAAATCTCAATGCAAGAAGCAGATCTCCAGCAAACATAGAGCGAACTTCACCTTTTGTACTTGATTCTACTTCAATGTATCTGACTTGCTCTCCACCATGCAACCAATGACCGAGAATAATACCCTGCTGAAATATTTGAGCTTGCAAGTAAAGCCCCAATAACCGATCTAAGCTCCAAAAAGGAATCCAAGTTAGCGGACCTAACATTTGTGTGAAATTCAATAAATCTTCAACGGCTTCTTGAGTAATATTTCTTTTCCAAACTTTATTATTATAGTTTTCAGGATGTGGACCGTTTTGATCTGTTCGCCTGCTATAGAACCATAAGGAGCTTAGCTTAAATTTATTGTTCAAAGGAGCTATGGGAATCTCTTGAAGAATTTCACTTTTGGCATAATTTTCCTTGTAGTTTGTCTCAACAGCAATAAGCCTAGCAATATCAGGTAATTTATCCCATGAACGCTCAATCAACTTCGTATCTTGATAGTGTATGTCATGTTTACTTAAACGCAAACATATACTTGTAGGATACAACTCAAAATATGATTTTACTAAGTTAGTGATTTGTGGATGCAAAAAGTCATCATCATCTAAGGCAATAACATAGTCTCCTAATACATTTAGTGAGCCTATGGCACGTTGTATGACCTCTCCTTTATAAGGACTTACGATAATCTTTATCCTTGAATCACTAAATTCTTGAATTGATTGTCCTGGAGGATAAACTAATACGAATTCAACATCTCCTTGGATAGACGTAAGCTGGTCGAACCAATAAGACGAGAAATTTCCACGAGTTGGCGTAACAATTGACAGAAGCATATTCTATCCTGTGCAGTTCATACTAGGCTAGAATCAAAGTAAGTAAGTAATTCCATTCGCTGGAATAAATCTAAAAGACCTTTCAGCGTAAGTGCCGTAATTGTGATCTTAGACCGACAAGCCTAGTATATTTCATGAGAAAGAATTGCACTAGTCTGTCTAACGAATTGGACAGAATGGAGTACAGCCGATCGCCCCTCCCAAGGATCTTGAACTACCCCTGTTAAGGTGATCTTTTGTACTAATATTTTGTCGATCCCTTCAACGTAAAACGTGCGTTTCAGGCTTCGACAGATTTATTTGTGAATCACAAAATAAGTCCTAAGCCAATTCTGGATCGTTGATTTTGGAGGGCGATCGCTGAAACCCTTGTAAATCAATAGTAGTACATACGGTCACCTTAACAGGGGTAGGATCTTGAACTCATTAGGTGGACGATCGCAATTCCAAAAACTTTGTTACTTACAAGTTACCGAATGGCTCGTGTACTATTGTGAAAACGGTGATAATCTTCCTATGAC
>JAJAYH010000381.1 GCA_026786325.1 Alkalinema sp. CAN_BIN05
CAAGCGCTTCAAACTCGCTATCAATCAGCGATCGATGATCTTATTACCGAAACATTGAAAGGGAAAATTCGGGGCACATTTCAGATTTACGATCGGATTGTTCAGGAATTTGAAACAGGAACCGATGAACTCTTTGATCAGTGCGTCAACGATCGTCGTGAAATAATTGCCAAAAACCTAGACTCTGACGACGATCTGAAACAAGCTAAAGCTATTCGTCAACAGCGCGCCCTAAAAACAATTCAAGCCGAATGGCAACGGTATCAAACCGAACAACAGAGAACAGGTGCGATCGCAGCAGCCATTAGCGAGATTTTGGGCGCAAAGCCAGATGATCAACTCGCGGCATGGCTACACACCATTGACCCCAACCATCCCAACCGCCTGACCCTCGATCAGCAACAGCAATTGGCCACACGTCTCACCAGTATGGCGGCGGGGAATGAGACATTGAAGGCAATAGCCCAGGGAATTGCCCGTGGATTGGCCTCGTGGAAAAATTTAGAACTTAGTTTAGTTCAATGGATGTTTGAGAAATCATCTAATTTAGGCTTTGGAAATCAATCTGAATCCATTGGGCCTTGGGGATTGTGGGCAAAGACGGTTAAAAGTGATGTGCCTAGTTCTTTGTTTGCTTTATTGAATAATACTGAATTAGCCGTAAGTGATTGGAAAAGTGATATTAGTGATAGTGATTGGGTTGAATTAGCAATTGTATTATTGACCAGTCAGCGCGGGTTAGTTGCTTGGGCGGAAACCCAGCCTTATAATTCAAAAGGCGGGCGGCAACTCTGTATTTCGACCTTTTTGACATTTACAGTACTGTGGAGTCAGCTTTCTAGTCATTTTGCCACCTTGCGTCCAAGTTTGCAGACTGTTAGTTTTCAAATAGTTTTACAATTACTACGAAGTTTTTCACAAAAGACTTATTTTCCACTTTATGGTGGAATGGTTGCATTGCTGTCCCAAGGTAGTTTGAATGATTTATTGACTTATTTAGATGAGCCACTTCGACAAGTCGATAAGACTCAGGAAAAGGCCCGAATTTTAACCTTGATTGGGTATTCGCAGCAGGTCGCAAAGTATACTGACAGCGCTGTTGCGTTTCATCAACAAGCCTTAGAGATTGCCCAAAGTGCAGAAGACTATCCCTGCGCCATTGCAAATCTCAATCATCTCAGCCGCACATTCGCCCTTGCAAAAGACTACGATGAAGCGCTTCGATATGCACAGCAAGCATTGATTTTAGCGAGACAAATGGGCGATGCCTTGGGTCAAGCGAATGCGTTGGCGAATACAGGCTATAGTGAAATTTTGCGGGCCAGACAATTCGATCGGCTTGATGATGATAGTGCTGAGATCCCAATTTCTCAATTGACCCAGGGCTTGAAATTGGCGGCTAGTCAGGACGATCGGGCCAGTCAAGCACTTTGCAACAATAGTTTGGGGATTGCGTATGTGATGATCAATCAACCCGCTGATGCATTGCCCTATTTGATTGCAGGATTGCAAGCGGCCCAGGAGTCAGGCGATCGATATTTGCAGGGAATGAATCTAACTTATTTTTCGGCAGCGCAGGCATTGCTCGGAAAAAGTAATGAAGCATTGTTATCCGCGATTTTAGCCATGTATACCTTAGAACAAATTCAAGCATCCGAATGGCAACAGTCTCGTAATGATTTATTGATTTTGCGGGGTCGATTGGGCGTTGAAGACTTTGATTTACAAGTACAAGCTTTACGTCCCATGGTGATTCGATCGATCGGAGTTGATGGTTATGATCATGTATTGACACTTCTGGTTTAATTTACTAGTTTAATTTACAGTAACCCGATCGCCCAGAATATAGGTTGCCTCAACGCATCGATCGTCACCCATCATCATCAAACTAAACAACCGATCGTTCACATCATCCCAATTCTTCAGCGGTGCAGCATTCCGAAATGCCATTAGCGGAGTTACTTTAGGATTCCATACAACAAAATCAGCTTCTTTGCCAATGTTGAAATTTCCGATCGCATTATCAAGTGAAAGCGATCGGGCACCGCCGAGGGTTAATAGAAAAAGCATTTGAATGGCAGATAATGTCTGGCCTTGTAATTGGCAAACTTTGTATGCTTCATTGGCAGTTTGTAAGAGTGAAAAACTAGTTCCCGCGCCAATATCGGTTGCTAGTCCAACGGAGATGGTATTTAGTTTTGCCTCATGTAATTTGAAGAGTCCACTTCCGAGAAATAGATTAGATGTGGGACAGAAGGCAATCGCAGCACCTACATCTGAAAGTCTTTGGAATTCGGATGTACTAAGATGAATTCCATGGGCAAAGACAGAGCGATCGTGGACTAGGCCAGCTTTTTCATAAACTTCCAAATAGTCATTTTCATCAGGAAAGAGTTCTTTAACCCAAGCGAGTTCGCCAAGATTTTCGCTTAAGTGTGTTTGCAAATAAACTGAAGGATATTCATTCTGAAGTTGTTGGGTAATTTGTAATTGTTCGGGAGTGCTGGTTGGGGCAAAACGTGGGGTTAAGGCATAGGAGAGCCGATCGCAGCCGTGCCATTGTTCAATTAGAGACCGGCTCTCTGAGTAGGCTGTTTCAGCGGTATCAAGCAAATAGTCTGGCGCATTACGGTCCATCATCACTTTGCCCGTAATCAATCGTAGATTTCTCGACTTTGCGGCTTGAAATAATGCTTGAACAGACTCTGGAAATACCGCAGACCATACCATTGCAGTGGTTGTTCCATTCCGCAAAAGTTCATTCAGAAAAATATCTGCAACCTGCGCGGCATAATCAATGTTTTGAAATTTCCGTTCTTCTGGAAAGGTATATTTTTCTAACCATTCTAGAAGTTGTTTACCATAGGAGGCAACGATCGCAGTTTGGGGATAATGAACGTGAGTATCAATGAAGCCGGGGGTAATGAGCCGATCGTGATAATCAGTAACAAATAGATTTGGATAGTTTTGTATCGTTTTTTCGTAGTCTCCACAGGCAATGATTCGGCCCGATTGAATCACTAACAATCCATCAATAAACCAGCGAACTGATTGTTCATTCTGATAGAAGAATGGATCTTTAAGGCAATCAATCAAGCAACCTCGAATTCCATAGGAAACCGATCGTGAAATAGGGTCATTCATAGTGATCTACTATGTTTAGGATAATTACTTATTTTAAACTGTAACCGATCGGATTAAGCAAATAATTAAGGAGCGATCGGCATGATGCGTTACGCATATTTTATATAGTAGACATTAAAGGAAATAGAGGTGATGGATTAAATTAAGTATACTAAGGAATGAGGATTAAATAAAACCGAAAAAGAATTGATTAAATCGTCTACGCCATAAATCACCCGCGAATAGAATTGCGGGCTAGTAGAGGAAGCAGCTCCGCAGCTAAGAATAAAGGATTTACCACTGATTCTTAGTC
>JAJAYH010000382.1 GCA_026786325.1 Alkalinema sp. CAN_BIN05
ATGCAACATCGGATGCCAGACCTCAGCATGTCGCTCGCCAGCTACCCAACGGATTATGGACGAGTAAATTAGGGAGATTAGAGGATATTGAGCATGAACTGGATGGATTAAGCGGGGATTTATATGGGACTGTACAGAAATTTATGAAGTCTGTTCACTCTAAATCAAAAATTCTTCAGGAAAACCTAAACTAGAACTTGTTGAAGATCTTCAAACCACACGTTCTCCTAAACTTCTCATGACTTACACCCGCGAACAAATCCTCCATACGGCCAAACTCCTCCAACCCCAACTCGCCAAGCTCCCGGATCTCAATCTCGAACTTCAAACTCTAATCTCCCAAGCTGAAAAGGGTCAGCCTGTCGAAGATGATATTTTGTCGCTTCTAGCTAGCAACGATCGACTCCGAGAAGAAGCTCTCAAACTACTCAGCACCGATGAGAAAAATGGCACCAAATCAGCCAGCCTTCCTGGAAATCCTACTGCGATCGCCAGCACCCTCCGCTACGAATGCTTAGAATGCAGCAAATCCTTAAAAAGCCCCCAACTCGGCATCATTCCCAAATGTCCCGACCATCCCAACGCGAATATCAAAGCAATTTAAGACAAAATAATCCCAGCCCATTCAAGCATAGTCATTTCGGAGCCAGTCAACCATGTCCGCAAAATTCCTCGAAGGCGTAGGCGGCAAACTCGCAGAACAATGGGTCGCCAATCTGCTGACACCTGCTTTTGTCTTCTGGAGTGGCGGACTCCTAGCCTACATTTATCGTCACGGCTGGCAACCGATCGCCAACCTCTTCCCCGACTCCAAACTCGAAGCCCTCCAAATCGGCATCATCGCCGGAATTTTCATCCTCATCTACCTCAGCGCCCTGATCGTCCAACGCTTCGACACCGAAATCCTCCGAGGACTCGAAGGCTACTGGTACCCCGGACTCCGCCAACTCCCCCTCGTCACCTATCTCCGCAACTGCCAAATCAAAAAACGCGATCGGCTACTCACCCAATGGCAAATCCTCGACGAAAAACTTGAAGCCAAACTTCTCATCGCCACAGATCGGGCCGAATACATTCGCATCGATCGCGCCCTCCGCCAATACCCCACTGACAAAACCGACTTCCTCCCCACTCACCTCGGTAACATCCTCCGCGCAGCCGAACGCCGTCCCTACGATCGCTATGGTTTGGATGCGATCGTCTGCTGGCCGAGACTCTGGCTCCTACTCCCCGAAACTGCCCGAAAAGATATTCAAGAAGCTCGCCTCACTCTGAACAACGGAGTCCGATTTTTCGCTTGGAGTATCCTGTTTTTGGTGTGGAGTATCTGGTCCGTCTGGGTAATTCCCCTGGCCTTGCTCTCCGCCATCTTCGCTTACTGCTGGATACTCGACAGCGCCATGCTCTACGGAGAACTCATCGAATCCGTCTTCGACCTTTACCGCCCCAACCTCTACCAATCTCTCCGTTTCCCGCTCCCCACTAATCCCGCTGAAGAACGTGCGATCGGACTCCAAATCACCGAATATCTATTCCGAGGCTCCAATCGCCCAATTCCAGCATTTACTCCACCCCCCAGCGAGAAGAAATAACCTGCCAGAATTGTTCCGAGTTCACAGGAGATCTGCGGATAAATGGTCGTGATTTTAGGCTAATCCTTCCGACAACGATCGCACCGCCTCCGCCATAGCCGCCCCCAACTGACTCGCATCTTTCCCACCCGCTTGCGCAAAGTTCGGACGACCACCACCGCCACCGCCACAAATCTTCGCGACAACACCAATTACTTTTCCAGCTTGTAATCCTTTCTTTATTACATTGGGACCAAAGGCCGCAACGAAATTGACTTTTCCATCTTCAGGACTTGCACCGAGAACAACTGCGCCATTTTCACCTAGTTTTTGCAATAGGTTTTCGGCAGCACTCTTGAGCGATTCGGCATCGGCTCCAGGAAGTTCTGCGACAATAGTTTTGAAGTCCCCGATCGTAATGGCTTGATCTAACAATTGCGATGCACCTGCGACCGCGAGTTGGGCTTTTAAACTAGCGATTTGTTTTTGATTGTCTTTGAGTTCAGATTGCATTGCCGTAATCCGATCGCTGATTTCTTCGGGTTTGACTTTAAACCGATCGCTCAAGTCTTTCACCACCAATTCACGCACATTCAAGTAGTCCAAAATCGCCGGACCCGCCACCGCCTCAATCCGTCGAACGCCTGCTGCAACACCCGCTTCGGAGATGATTTTAAATACACCGATTTCAGCCGTATTGTTCACATGGATTCCGCCGCAAAGTTCCATGGAAACTCCAGGGAAGTCAATCACTCGAACCGTTTCACCATACTTTTCACCAAACATTGCGGTTGCGCCTTTGGCTTTAGCCGCCGCGATCGGGATGACTTCAATATCGGCAGCGTGGGCTTCTGAAATCCATTGATTAATCTGTTGCTCAATTTGTTGTAATTCGTCGGCGGTCACACCACGGTTCAGATTGAAATCAAACCGGAGACGATCGAATGACACCATTGATCCAGCTTGTCCGATCGTATCGTCTACAACTAATTTCAATGCAGATTGTAGTAAATGGGTTGCGGAGTGATTGGCTTGGGTGCGACGGCGAGAGGTTTGATCGATTTGGGCGGTGATAGTTGAGCCTAGTAATAAGGTGCCGCGTTCAATTTGACCGATATGAACGAAT
>JAJAYH010000383.1 GCA_026786325.1 Alkalinema sp. CAN_BIN05
AATAGTTTAACGGCGCTAAGCACTAACCCACGGTCTGACGGGCAAGAACCATATAGCGAAAGATATATTCTACAACCTCAATAGTATTGCGGGCTTGCTCTGTAGATTGTCCCCAAACTGTGACACCATGATTACGAATGAGCAGGGCTGGGATTTTGGGTTTGGTTTCAGAGTAGTATTCTTTTATGTTCTGGGCGATCGTTGGAACATTCAAATGATTCTCAAATAAAGGCATCATACAAGTTGGGTTTTCTTCCCAAATTCCCAGACCTTTAACCATTTCTAAGGGCGGGAGTGCAATGCTATCTTCCTGAGTGAAATTCGAGACCAGATTTGCTTCAATTGAATGCACATGGTAGCAAGCTTGAATCTCTGGAAATAATGAATAAATAGCTTGATGAATGGAAGTCTCGGCGGACGGTTTGTCGCCTTTGCGAGCGGGTTCCCAAGTCCCATTGAGATTCATATCAATAAAATCTAGCGGGGTGAGGGTGCCTTTGGATTTGCCACTGGCTGTGACCCAGTACCGATCGGGGTCAATACGAGCCGAGAGATTGCCGCCAGTTCCCCACATCCAGCCCCGATCGTGAAAGTAATTGGCCGCTGAACAAAGTTCTTCTCGGAGCGTTAGAGTATTGGCCATGGTAATTTAGCTCCAGTGTTGAATTAAGTAATCACGAATATCAAAGAAATCATTCCAGGCAATATATGCTTTTCCCTGTTGATCGAGATATTTTGCAAGCCGATCGCGGGCAAATACTAAATCAGCCGCCATCGCCATATTGAAATCAGTAATCGAGTCTCCAATGGCAATTGATTCACTAAAATCATACTTCGCCATCACATCGACTTTCGCCATCAATTCAGTTTCACCCACGTAAGTCGGGATGACTTTAAACCGATCGCCAGATCCATCAAGATCAACCGCGTGTAAACCCAGCAGTCGAGGCTTCAGGTCGGCTAAGACAGTTTCAACCATGAGTCTAATTCCGCCAGAAATAACGACACAGGGTACATTTCGGGCTTCGAGGAAATCGAGAAATTCTGGAAAACCCGATCGAATTGGATGAGGTTTTGAGAATTCGATCATATTCAGATATTCAGTAGACGGAATACTTTCCAATAAACGCGTCACGCCTTCACGCAATGTTAGAGTTTGGGCATACATTTGAGCCATGAGTTCATCGGCTTGGTCGGGTGCGAATTCACGAAGCAATTCAACAAAGGTATCTTTGAGAGTAATGGTTCCATCGAAGTCGGAGAATACGATCGGATTTGGCATAGGTTTAGAAGAATATTGATGAATTTTACGTGTTTTCAAAGATTGCGATCGTAGTGTGCCATTGAGACCCGATCCCCTAGCCCCCTTAAAAAGGGGGAACCAGAATTCAACTATCAGTCCCCGTTAAAAAGAGGATTTAGAATTCAACTCATAGTCCCCCTTTTCAAGGGGGATTTAGGGGGATCGGGCTTTTTGATACCAACGCAAGAATTTTTCAAATGCACTCTAAGTCATCCATTTTTGCAACGCAATCTTCAAAGCAGAATCAGGCACTTCATCAATACTAAAAGACTGATTTTTATTCACTCGTTCTAATGCTTCAAAGAATGCTATAACTCCAGCCGCCGGATTACTCGGATGATCCATAATTCCTGTGCCTGCATTGAGAATGACATCATTGCCGTAATCAGCGATCGCCCGTGGCACCACACCCGGATGAATCCCCGCAGACGGCACGGGGAAGACATTCCGCGATCGTAACGCATCTCGAATGACCATTTCCTCAGATTTCTCAAAGGGCAAACTACCATAGTGGGCTGGATACAGCACCGCATCAGCACCCGCATGGGCCGCAAGTGTTCCTAAAATTGTGGAATAGTTAAACCCATGGTCCGGCGCACCACACATGGCTCCGGCTAAAGCTGGATGCATAAAGATTGGCACATTAACTTCGGGATCTTGCGCTAGAGATTCTAATACTGACCAACCATAGGTCAATGTATTGAACAACAAGGCATTTGCACCATTTGCCACTAATCGTTTGGCGTTATCGAGAATTTCGTGGGCACGACCTGTGACATTGATGGCATACAGAAGTTCCTTGCCTGTGGTTTCTTTAGTTTCTAGAATGACTTGACGACAAGCTTTAAGCCGATCGATCGTCGGTGCAATTTCTAAATTACCCAGAATCTCATCATCTTTAATAATGTCCAATCCGGCTGCGGCAACATCCCGTAGAATTCCAGCATGATCGTCAGCCGTCAATCCTAGCGCAGGTTTGAATATAGCCATCACAAGAGGACGATCCTGTACCTGTAGCCTATTGCGAATACCAGATAACCCGATCTTAGGCATTTGGCCATAATTATCAGGCAATCGAATAGCAGTAACTTTAGCAGCGCCCGCCATGGAAAACTTACCAAAGATCATAGTCAGCAAACTACCAATATCGCCTTCAGTATTTCCAACGGGAAACTCAATAGTGGCAGTGCTGTGGCCGCTATCATGAACGACAACGCGAATCACTTGTGCGAGATAAAGCTGGAAAGAATCTTCGCGATGGGAAAAACGATCGTCCCAACTGCCAACGGTTTGCCCGATCGCAATTACTTTAGCTTGCTTTTCAGCATTAACGCCGGGAGGAAAACGGTAATCAACTTGAATAGTCATAGTGTTATGCACGGAATTTAATAGCGGTGTTCGTATATTCTGGAGTCCAGCCACTGGTGCCTGCAAAGTATCTCACGGCCTTCACACGAGAGCTTTCAGTCAGATAAAACCAATGCTCAGTCCCGGCGGGAACATTGATATATTCAGAGGCTTGCACTGTTAATTCGACTTGTGATCCATCAGGTCTGACAAAGCCAAAGATACCTTCTCCATCTACGATATAGCGCACTTCATCATCAGCATGGGTATGCACATTGTTGAATTTAGAAAGCAATCCATCGAGATTTGGTACATCGGGATGGAGAACAATTAAATCTCGTGAGGTATAGCCAAGATTTGTTTTGAGTGATTCAAAGTAGTGATCTAAACTTTCCAATACCTGTTCTTTTTCAGCATCGTTCAGAGCCTGAGATTGAAGTAACTGTTGCAGCTCAGAATTATCACCCGTAGTCCAATAACTAAGGCCAACATTCAACGTTGCGAGTTCCAATGCGATCGTTTCCAAATCTGTCAAACTCCGCCCATCTTCCATCCGTAAAATTGCCATCTCACTACTCCCAAACTCTCTAGTTCATGCCTTTCAGACAAAACATTATAGAGAATTATCGGGAGTTATAGAGTGTCATTAATTCAACTTTTTTTGGTACACATTTTTTGCCCAAGGCATATAATAGTAGACTGTCGTCAAAACTTTAGGCGACTATCTGCGTCTCGAAGAATTTATACCGAGTAATCTGCTACTAATTTCACAGGGTTGGGTACAATGGCGTAATGCTAAACTTGCATGAAGCACATTATTTAGGCTTCACCCTGATCTATGGTCCATTCTTTCTCTCCTTCAGAGACCGAATTAAGCGGTCATCTGGACATCGAACTCCGTAAAGTTTCCAAGAGCTTTGACGGTGAAGTTGCAGTGGGCGGGGTAGACATTGGAATCCGTCGAGGCGAATTTTTCAGTATTTTAGGGCCGTCGGGTTGTGGAAAAACGACGCTGTTACGGTTGATTGCAGGGTTTGAGACCCCCACATCTGGAGAATTATTAATTCGTAAGGTGTCGATGCTGGGGGTTCCGCCCTATCGTCGCCCGGTGAATACGGTGTTCCAGAGTTATGCGTTATTTAGTCATTTGACGGTGGAAAATAATATTGCGTTTGGGCTGAAGATTAAAAAGATAGGCCGCAGTGAGATTCAAAATAGGGTGATGGATGCGCTGCGTTTAGTGAAGCTCGAAGCGCTCGCTAAACGGTTTCCAGAGCAACTTTCTGGAGGACAACAGCAGCGAGTGGCCTTGGCACGGGCGTTGGTGAATCGTCCGATGGTGTTGTTATTAGATGAGCCACTGGGTGCGTTGGATCTTAAGCTACGTAAGGAAATGCAGCTTGAATTGAAGCGCCTACATCAGCAACTGGACATTACCTTTGTGATGGTGACGCACGATCAAGAAGAAGCCTTGACCATGAGCGATCGGATTGCGGTGATGAATGGCGGAAAAGTGGAACAAATTGGGACACCCAGTCAAATATACGATCGGCCCCAAAGTCAATTTGTGGCCGAGTTCATTGGTGATACCAATATTATTTTGGGCAAAATTGAAGGCTCCCATCCGTCAATGTTGTGGGTGAAGTGTGATGAGGGGGAGTTATTTCAAGTCCAGCCCATTTC
>JAJAYH010000384.1 GCA_026786325.1 Alkalinema sp. CAN_BIN05
AAGAGTTCAGGCCATAAACTAAAAGCCCGCAACTGATCAACTTCAGAGCGGGACACAAGCGACTTAAAGGCTTGGTTTTTAAGAATGCTGGGGAAGTCATCCGAGCATTCGGCTCTGAAATGAATAGCTATGGAGTCGAATAAGTCGCCCTGTTGCTAGTAGACCGAGGCTGATGCAAAGCTCTGCGCGTTGGGGCGCTGGAGTGGCTTGTGCGATGAGCGATCGGTTGAACATGACGGACTCTCGTGAAGGTGGACAATGAAAAAATTATGGTCAGAAATCTAACAGTACTACATGTGTAATATGATTTCTGAACTTTGTCAACAGTGTGATTTAAGTCACATTTCAAAACATGTCGCTAAAACAAATCAGCAGGATCGACCTGTTGGAGTTTTTGGAGGGCGATCGTGCCTGAAATGGTACATACAAAAATGCAAATAGGGTTTGAAATTGGGTATTTGCAATCATTAAGTCAACATTCAAATTTCGGTAGGGAATCTTGGCAGAATCGTAAAGTGTGCCTTCAAATCCCATTTGAATTAAAATGAGCAAATCGACAAAGGTAATACCTGCGATCGGAATCAAAAATCTTGTTTCTTGACGTGACAGTTGTAGCCAAGCGAGGCGAGTTTTGTTGAAACGCTTGAGCATCTTGAGGATAGGGTTTGGCTTAAATAAAGGTTAGAAGATCCAATATTCCGGGCGCTGAATGTCGATGACTGAGGCTCCGATTTCGGCGAAGTCTTGACGCATCCAGGCTCGGTGAATTCGGGTGAACAGTTCCGATCGTTTTTCGGCGGGCGTTGATGGGACGCGTAGGGCGAAGATGGTGACGGCGCTCCAGGGATAGCTCTTACGCAAGGCGGTGAACCAGTAGCGCTTGAGTGATTGTTTGGTGAAGGCAGTTTTGAAAGAGAAATCTTTGAAGCCTTTGAACAAGTCGATTTGAATGGCAGTCATGGTGGTGTTTGGTTGATTGTTTGGCTGGGTGTTTCTATCAGCGTTTGGACTTGAAGATTAGTTAGCTCGGATATGCGAGGGCGATCGCTATCTTGGATCCGAAGTTTAACTTCGATGATGCGCCGATCGATATTTTCTCCTGGCTGGTTGGAAAAAACCTTTTGTTGACTGATTTGTCGATCGATTTGAAATACTATTCCTTATAGTTCTCCTGTGAAGGCTTGGCTTGTAATGTGTACATTTTGCCCAGTGCGAACTTTTTCAATATGAGTTTGGTAAACTTCAGCAATTACAACCATCTTATCAGTTTGGGCGAGTTCTGCGGTGCCTTTAGTACTTTGCTTTTCACCGATTCGGGTGTGGATTTTGATGATTTGCCCTGCGATCGGTACGCGAATATCGGGACGCACTTCGGTCGATCGTTGGTTTGGTTGGTGCGAGTTCCAATGGCGATCGCTTCGTCCACTTGTTGATGTGCGGCTTCGACGGCGAGGCGTTTGGTATCGAGCAATGATTGTAAGACGGCTCCACTGGTTTTGAGGCTTTCATAGCGTTGAAATTCGGTGCGGGCATTCTTCAGTTCTGCATTTAGTTTTGCGATCGTAGCTTATTGAACATTCCGATCGCCTATCTGTTTTACTTCCAATTTTGCTTGTTCTGTTACTTGTCTTGGCAGCTAGCTAGTGTGCGTGGCCGTTGCCTCGTATACTGATAAAGATTTTGAAATCATTGGCTAGTCTCTTGGGCATCGACCTTCGCAGTTACGTCTATATCGATCGTCTCCAGCGCCAGCACGCCGCCTATCTCGGCACAGAAGCGCAGGGTTTTTTGCCGTTGCCGGGTGATACATCGCTGTGGATTGAGGTGAGTCCGGGGGTTGAGATTAACCAGATGATGGATATTTCGCTCAAGGCGGCCCAGGTGAGTCCGGGAGTGCAAATCATTGAGCGACTTTATGGCTTGATGGAAATTCATGCGAGCAACCAAGGTGATGTTCAGGTGGCAGGAGAGGCGATTTTGCGATATTTGGGCGTGGAACGATCGGACTGTCTGAAGCCCCGTGTGATTTCTAGCCGAATTATTCGCAACATCACGGCCCACCATACGCAATTGATCAATCGGACGCGCCGGGGAAATATGATCATTGCGGGCGAGACATTGTATGTGTTGGAAATTGAACCTGCGGCCTATGCTGCACTCGCGGCGAATGAAGCAGAGAAGGCTGCGTCGGTGAATATTCTTCAGATTTCCTGTGTGGGAAGTTTTGGGCGATTGTATTTAGGCGGTCAAGAGCAAGACATTATGGCTGCCGAGAAGGGGATTTTGGATGCATTGGCGGGGGTTGCGGGTCGGCCATTCCCGGATGAGATGCGGCGGGAGTAGATGATGGCGAAGTTATCTCATTTGCAAGTTTTGTCTCAGGGTGCGATCGCATGGCAGCAGTTTCGACGAGAGTTGTGCTTAAAATCCGATCAGTCTATTGATCTGTCAAATTCAGATTTATCTCGATTGAATTTACGCGGATTAGAGTTGTCCGGCGTGAATTTGCGCCGATCGGATTTGACCCAAACTAAATTAGTCGCTGCAAATTTGACAAATGCTGATTTAACAAATGCTGATCTGACAAATGCGCAATTGAATGAAGCGACATTACACCGATCGAATCTTCTTAATTTAGTGGCTCACAATCTTGATGCTACGGGTGCAGATTTTAGTTTTGCAAATTTTGTTGGGGCAGAACTGCAATGTCTCATAGCGACTGGTGCAGATTTTAGCTTTGCAAATTTGATGGGAACGGAATTAGCCTTTGCGAATTTAGAAGATTCGAGTTTCCATGGTGCGAAATTGGGGCGATCGTTGCTCAGTTATGCAAATCTAAGGAATGCAAATCTGGCCGAGTGTGATGCGAGTGGATCTGTTTTTTTTGAGGCAGAATTACAAGAATCTCATTTGTATCGAACTAATTTTACAGGTGCGAAGTTAGTTCGATCGCATTTGGTTCATATCTATGGCGTGATGGCAATTTTTGACAAAGCATTACTTTGGGGTGCAGACTTGTCTTGGTCGAATTTGATGCGATCGTCCTTTGTGGATACGGATTTGACTGATACAAATCTTCGTGGTGCGAACTTGAGCTATGCCGATTTTCGCAATGCCAATTTGAATGGCGCAGATTTTAGGGGTGCTAATTTAAAAGGTGCGGATTTTCGAGATGTGAAGAATTTAGATTGTGCGAATTTGGATGATACAAACCGATCGCAAATTCGCTGGAGTTAGGAAAAGATTCATTTGGATATAGGGAACGATCGGAAAGGCGATCGTCTTAATTGATGACTGCTCAACGATCGAATTTGCTGACGGTTGGGTGATTGTACGATCGGCTTCAAATTTCAAATGCTCCAGTCCTCAATTTTAAGTCCCGGAACTTGTTCAAAATCTCTCTGATTACGGATCACGACGATCGCATCATTGGTAAGTACAATTGCAGCAATTCTTAAATCTTGACGTAATCGTTTTTTGTGAAGTTAAGGATTTTTCTGAAGAATATTGACATAACATCCCTCAAATTACAGGAATCACGCAACAACTTACGAACACGACTTTTAATCCAAGCCCAACAGTTCTCAATTCGATTTGGAGAATAAGGCGGCAAATACATCACTTTGCATCCTGCTGCTTCAATTAAGGCTTCAATTCGCATTAAAGTATGCCGATCGGACTTCATCTGTATGCGAGAGAGCAGTATTCCTAAATTACGCCAGTCATTAGGCGCTCGAAACAACATGGATAAGCCTAGAAATGGACTCTCTACCCATCGTTTCCAACGGGTCAGTATGGACCAATATTTCCTGCCAATCCCTACTATGAGTGCGGTTCAAGATCTGTCGGGACCGATTTTAGCTATTTTTAGTCCCTCTAAAAAATCTTGTCACTCCAAGCACTAAATATTGTCTCTTCGCTGTCCACTGTTCACCCATGACTCAGGGAAACGACTCTTATATTTTTTACTTCGACCACTTCTGACACGATTAAGCTCAACTTTCAGACCGAATTCATCACTGGATCGGGCATCTCTCCTAGTCTTTTTTACCATTCGATCGCTCTCGTTAGCGATACCGAAGTCCAAGAGACCAACGCTTGGGACATACTCGACCTAACAGCAACGCTCTAAGCCACCACCGACTGGTCTAGTGATCATGTTCACTAGACCAGTCGGCACACCCAAAATCCTGCAACTAACCTATGAACTGCGATCGTCCACCTTGATTAAGTTAAAATAGGAATACGAGCCTGCCTCAGAATTTATATTCCCTCTGTGAGATAATCCCGTGGCCTATAGTGATTTCAATACCTTGCGAAAAGTAGAACTTGCTTTTAGTCTGACGATCGATGAAAGCCATTCCTGTTTCAATACAATTGAACCTATTGAGCCAAGTCCTTATCTCCATCAAACATTGCAGGAGTATATTCCCATTGCCAATGCAATCAATACCGAAAAAGCACGATCGGAAATGATTATTTCGCCTGTCCTATTGGAAATTCGTCGGATGTTTAAATCCCAAGTCGGTTACTTTTCCGGTACAGAGTTCTCGGTAGAACCTGAGGTTGGTCTAAATGGCTACTGCGACTATATTCTGACAGCTTCTCCAGAACTCTATGAAATCCGATCGCCCGTCATTACCTTAGTCGAAGCCAAAAACGAAAACATTAAAGGTGGATTGGGACAATGTATTGCTGAAATGGTCGCGGCACAACGCTTTAATATAGCTCAGGCCCAAACTGAAACTAAACCGTAAGACATTCTCTATGGTGCCGTTACGACAGGTGTTGCCTGGAAATTTCTACAAATCACAGGAACTGAAGTGACGATCGATCGTGATGACTATTACATTAAAGAAATTAATCAAATTCTTGGTATTCTTGCCTATCCTTTTCACCAACGTTTTGCGCATTAATCAATACGGCTCAAATTTTCCTCTTCG
This sequence comes from Alkalinema sp. CAN_BIN05, assembly GCA_026786325.1. Taxonomy (GTDB): domain Bacteria; phylum Cyanobacteriota; class Cyanobacteriia; order Leptolyngbyales; family Leptolyngbyaceae; genus JAAFJU01. The sequence continues at coordinate 4,944 of JAJAYH010000384.1, forward strand.
ATCGCCCCAGTGCGGTAAGATGCAAACCAGATCAGACAAATGGATTGCGATCGTATGATAGACCTAACAATGATTGGAGAAAAGCCAAAAAAACAAAAGCTTTTGGTTCTCACTCCAGAAGACAAAATGCAACTTGCGAAATATCGATCGAAATGGCAAAAGATTGCAAAATCGACTGAACGAATCAATCGACCTCGTGCTGAAAAAGCGATTCAAGCCATTTATGCCTACGCCAATAAACCGAAGCCCGAAATCATCTTTTTCGATAGTCCCCATCCACCTGCGATCGCTCATTTTGCCAGTCAAAAAACGCTATATACACCTAGCTATCTTTTGCGAAAACTACGCCACAAAATCAATAAATCATTTCGAGCTGAAGTGGCCCGATCGTTGCGAATTGAATTACATGATTATTTTATGGATTCGCCTCTCTGTGAATTCAGTAATGGTCTTTATGAAGACTTGTCAGAACAAATGGGCGTAGAAACAATTCCTAAATTAGAAATGGGAGTCTATGCCTATTATGATTTTGCTCGTGGGCGATTGATTGATGGCAAACCGTTCGATACTGAATGGAAACTATTGCAAACTTGGGCCAAAGAAGGGCAATGGAGTTTTACCTTTGAAGATCTCTGCTTGATTTGCGATCGGCCTACCGAAATTGTTATTCCAAAATTAGGAAAACCTGGAACGGTAATGCTGAAATTTTCAGATGGTGTTTCATTCTGACTTCTGACTTCTCTTCAATTATTAATCCCCCTTATCCTTGAATTCCTTTCAAAGACTTGGCAGCTATTTTCTGAACTTTCGCATCTGAATCTACAGTTAATGTTTCCAAAACCGGAACCGCAGATTGAATTTCAGCCCCGATCGTCCCTACTGCCATCACCTGACCGATCGCCACTGCAACATAACGCCGAATCACCGCTTCAGGATGTTTCGCATAACTCAGAACTGTTTTCAAATTCTCCGCTGTCCCCGATTGTCCCCAAGCTAAAATCTGCTGACTCAACTCTTGAGAATCCAGAGGTGGACAGTTTGGATCCCGAATTGCGACAAACGTTTGCGATCGAATTAGGCTTTCTTGATCCGATAGAACCCCATATCGTGCCGTACTGATCTCCAATGAAGATTGCACCACCTCATTTACTTGAGTAGCATCATCTAAATTCAGTTCGACAGGAATGTCCTCTGAGGATTGCTCATCGAGTAATCCTTCTTGTTCCACTGTGTCTAAAGTCAACGCAGCCGTACTTGTCTCCTCAGTTATCTCTTCATTCCAAGGATCAGCGTTTGTATCTAGGATCGGATCTGCAATAGACGGCTCCACCCATTTCGTCTCTGAAACGATTGGCACTGAAACTGTCGGCGCTGTCGGCTCCGATTGTACTTTTTCGATTTGTGCTATTGTCCGAGTCGTCTCAGCTTTAGGCTTGCCAAATAAAATATATCCAAACGTCACAACCACTGCTGCGATCGCCGCTAATATGGCACCCATTGTACTAGTCATCACATCCTCACTTTAAAATCGAACACTTTCAATATTGTGGCGGATATTGTCCAGACTCACACCAAAATATTTTCCAATAAAAAACCCTCCCGGTTGAGGAGGGTTTTCAACTAACTCAGAAAGTTAGTCATCAGCCGAATTTACCAGCCGTTGCGCCAATCAAGAACGCAGCATAGGTGAAGACGTAACCGATCGTGAAGTGTGCAAGACCAACAAGGCGACCTTGAACGATGGACAGTGCCACTGGCTTATCCTTCCAACGAACCAAGTTCGCAAGAGGAGTCCGCTCATGTGCCCAGACCAAGGTTTCGATCAACTCTTGCCAGTAACCACGCCAGGAGATCAGGAACATGAATCCAGTTGCCCACACAAGGTGGCCGCCTAGGAATATCCAAGCCCAAACCGACAGGTTATTCGTGCCGTAAGGGTTGTAACCATTGATCAATGGAGCTGAGTACTGCCACAGGTAGTCCCGGAGCCAGCCCATCAAGTAAGTCGAAGACTCGTTGAATTGCGCAACGTTGTCAGACCAGATTGAAAGGTGTTTCCAGTGCCAGTAGAACGTAACCCAACCAATTGTGTTCAGCATCCAGAACATGGATAGGTAGAACGAATCCCATGCAGAGACATCGCAAGTACCGCCGCGTCCGGGGCCGTCACATGGGAAGGCATAACCGAAGTCCTTTTTATCGGGCATCAGCTTAGAACCACGTGCATCCAACGCGCCCTTGACCAAGATCAAGGTAGTTGTGTGCAGACCCAATGCGATCGCATGGTGAACTAGGAAATCTCCAGGTCCAATGCTCAAGAACAAAGAGTTGCTGTCGTTGTTGATAGCCGCCATCCAACCGGGCAGATAAGCTGCGCCACTGACGCTAGCCAAGCTACTTGGATCAGACAGAAGTGTACCAAAGCCGTACAGTGCCTTACCAGACGCTGCTTGTACCCATTGGGCAAAGACAGGCTCGACAAGGATTTGCTTCTCAGGCGTTCCGAACGCAACCACAACATCGTTATGAACGTACAGACCCAGCGTGTGGAAGCCCAAGAATAGGGATACCCAGCTCAGGTGAGAAATGATGGCTTCTTTGTGATCCAAAACGCGGGCAAGAACATTGTTCTTATTCGCTTCGGGATCGTAGTCACGGACGAAGAAGATCGCACCGTGAGCAAACGCACCAACCATCAGGAAACCGGCGATGTATTGGTGGTGGGTGTATAGCGCTGCCGTTGTGGTGAAGTCCTTAGCAATAAATGCATAGGGAGGCATTGCATACATATGCTGCGCAACTACAGAAGTGACGACACCCAAGGATGCCAGTGCCAAACCGAGTTGGAAGTGCAGCGAGTTGTTGACGGTATCAAAGATGCCAACGTGACCAGCGCCCAGGTTGCCCGATGGGGGTTTGTGTGCGTTCAGAATTTCGCGCATCGAGTGCCCGATTCCAAAGTTGGTCTTGTACATGTGACCCGCAATGATGAAGATCACGGCAAGCGCCAAGTGGTGGTGTGCCATATCAGTGAGCCACAGGGACTCAGTCTGAGGATGAAAACCGCCGAGGAAGGTCAAGATTGCAGTCCCAGCACCTGTGGAGGAGTTGAACACTTGGTCCATTCCGTCAGGATTCTGAGCATAGACACCCCAGTTACCCGTGAAGAACGGAGTAAGACCTGCCGGATGAGGCAAGGTGGTCATGAAGTTGTCCCAACCCACATGCTGTCCGCGAGATTCGGGGATAGCAACGTGAATAAGATGTCCTGTCCATGCCAAGGAGCTAACGCCCAAGAGGCCAGCCAAGTGGTGGTTCAGGCGAGACTCATTGTTTTTAAACCAGGCTAGGCTCGGACGGAACTTGGGTTGAAGGTGCAACCAGCCCGCGAACAATAGCACTGCCGAGAAGATCAACAAACCAATGGATCCTGAGTACAGGTCTTGGTTGGTGCGCATCCCGATCGTGTACCACCAGTGATAAACACCGGAATACGCGATGTCTACAGGGTAAGAAGCTCCGGCTTGCGTAAACGCATCAACTGCGCCCTTACCAAATTGAGGATCCCAAATCGCATGTGCGATCGGTTTGATATTCAGCGGGTCAAGAATCCACTGCTCAAAGTTCCCTTGCCATGCGACGTGGAACAGACTTCCCGATGTCCACAGGAAGATGATTGCCAAGTGACCGAAGTGAGTCGAGAAAAGCTTTTGGTAAAGCTTTTCTTCTGTCATTCCGTCATGGCTTTCAAAGTCATGGGCGGTCGCGATTCCGTACCAAATTCGTCGTGTGGTCGGGTCTTGAGCTAGATCTTGACTAAATTTTGGAAACTTAGTTGCCATGTCTTAATAGTCCTCCAGGCCCTTCAAAGTGATAGTGAACGAGCAAGGAAGAACGCCCACGTAGTGACGATTCCACCCAGCAGATAGTGAGCTACACCCACGGCACGACCCTGAATAATACTCAGAGCGCGAGGTTGGATTGCAGGAGCTACTTTCAGCTTGTTATGTGCCCAAACGATTGACTCAATCAATTCTTGCCAGTAGCCGCGACCGCTAAACAGGAACATCAAGCTGAATGCCCACACAAAGTGTGCGCCCAAGAACAAGAGTCCGTATGCAGAGAGAGCAGAACCGTAGGAATTAATCACCTGAGACGATTGCGCCCACAGGAAGTCACGCAACCAACCATTGATGGTGATGGCGCTTTGAGCAAAGTTGCCGTAAGTGATGTGATTCACTGTTCCATCGGGTGCGACAGTTCCCCATACATCAGATTGCATTTTCCAGAAGAAGTGGAAAATTACAATAGAGATGGAGTTGTACATCCAGAACAGACCCAAGAAGACATGGTCCCAACCAGAAACCTGGCAAGTACCGCCCCGTCCGGGACCATCACATGGGAAGCGGAAACCCAGGTTAGCTTTGTCTGGGATCAGACGTGAGCTACGAGCGTACAAGACACCCTTCAGGAGAATCAACACTGTGACGTGAATTGTGAACGCATGGATGTGATGGACCATGAAGTCCGCCGTACCCAATGCGATCGGCATCATTGCAACTTTTCCACCGACAGCAATTGTATCGCCGCCAAAGGCATAACTTGCCGTTCCTAACGCGTTAGGAGCTGTTCCGCCGACGGTAGCCGCAGCGGTGTGCACACCTTGAATCCACTGAGCGAATATAGGCTGCAGGTTGATGGCGGTGTCTGAGAACATGTCCTGAGGACGGCCCAGAGCGCTCATCGTGTCGTTGTGAATGTAGAGACCAAAGCTATGGAAGCCAAGGAAAATACAGACCCAGTTTAAGTGAGAGATAATTGCATCGCGGTGACGCAGCATGTTATCCAACAAGTTGCCTTGATTCATGACCGGATCGTAATCGCGGACCATGAAGATTGCAGCGTGGGCTGCGCCTCCGACGATTAAGAAACCGCCAATCCACATGTGGTGTGTGAACAGAGACAGAACCGTACCGTAATCTGTTGCCAGATAAGGGTATGGAGGCATCGCATACATGTGCTGAGCAACAATGATCGTGACAGAACCTGCCATCGCCAAGTTGATCGCCAGTTGTGCGTGCCAAGAGGTTGTCAAGACTTCAAACAAACCCTTGTGAGCGTTACCTGAGATCGTAAAAGTGTCAGGACCTTTCGCGTCAAGAATCTCTTTGATGCTATGACCGATGCCCCAGTTGGTGCGGTACATGTGGCCTGCAACGATGAACATCACGGCCAAAGCTAAATGATGATGCGCTGTATCAGATAACCACAGACCACCTGTGACAGGATTCAGACCACCTTTGAAGGTTAGGATGTCTGCATACTAAGCCCAGTTCTGTGTGAAGAAAGTGGTTAAGCCCTTCGAGAAACTTGGGTAGATGTCTGCCATCAACTGAGGATTAAGGATGAATTCATGAGGCAATGGAATCTTGCCAGCCGGAACGCCCTTGTCCAACAGTTCATTGATGGGGTTTGCAATGTGGATTTGGTGACCAGCCCAACCGAGCGAACCCAGACCAAACAGGCCAGATAAGTGATGATTAAGCATGGATTCCACGTTCTGGAACCACTCCAACTTAGGAGCAGCCTTGTGGTAGTGGAACCAGCCGGCAAACAGCATCAAACCAGCCATGACCAGTCCGCCAATTGCGGTGCAGTAGAGCTGATAGGAATTTGTAATACCTGCGCCGCGCCACATTTGGAACAGGCCAGAGGTAATCTGAATCCCGTGGAACCCGCCTCCCACGTCTGCATTCAGGATTTCTTGACCGACGATCGGCCAGACTACCTGTGCACTGGGTTTGATGCTTAGCGGATCCCCTAACCATGCTTCATAGTTAGAAAATTTAGCCCCATGGAAATACATTCCACTGAGCCAGACGAACACAACTGCTAGATGGCCGAAGTGAGCGCTGAAGATTTTACGTGATACGTCTTCTAAGTCAGAAGTATGGCTGTCGAAGTCATGAGCGTTTGCGTGAAGGTTCCAAATCCAGGTTGTGGTTTTTGGTCCCTTGGCTAGGGTGCGATCGAAGTGACCCGGCTTTCCCCACTTTTCAGTAGATGTTGCGACGGGATTCTTATCTACAACAATCCTTGCCTTCGCCTTGCGCTCCGGTGGGCTGATTGTCATTGAGACTCTCCTCTCTAGAACGGAACGAGGACTCTCATAACCCATAACTAGCTCACCTTGAGTCAAGGTATGTCGAGCGAGTCAGACAAAGATTTTATTTCCGAGGCTTTCCCAGATTCTTTGTGTTGGTCAGTGTTCTCATGGGTTTTATTATAAGAGCATGATCAAAGGGTTGTGAACGAGTATTAACAATAATTCAAGATCCCCAAAACCCCCGACAGCTTGGACTTTGCCCGATCACAATCATGGTAAAAGTCAAGAAAATCATCGTGATGTTTACACTTTGCAACAATAGCTGGACAATCTGCCACTAATTCATCGTTATGAGCTAGATGAAATTGTAATTAGTGTAAAAAAATGTGTCATAAATCTATTTGTTTCACAGGCTCTAGTATTTTATTTCCGAATTGACTCATTGCTGAAGGCTTGAGCGGACAAGGATTTCATGCAAGTTTTGTAAACTTGAGCAGAGTTCAGCAAACCTATTAGAGTAGTAAGGGCGATCGGGTTGGGATCGGTCCATTTTGCCTGACCTGTCCGATCGCAAATTGGCTTATTTGATTAGCTATATTTAAACTTAGTATTTTAAGGAGCGCGATCCCCGTGGTTGGACGGCGTTGGTGGGCAGTACAGTCTTGGAAATTGGTTCAAAAAACGCTGGCGATCGGTCTGGCGATTCAGCTTTTATTGGGGAATGGGAGTGCGTTGGCTGCTTCGCTCACGACGACTGGACAACTTAGCGAAACAGCACCGCCGAAGACATTTCTTGATCTGGG
>JAJAYH010000385.1 GCA_026786325.1 Alkalinema sp. CAN_BIN05
CCTCATCACTACTCCCAAACACCCCATCAAATAACTTGAACTTCTGAGAAAGCAACTCAAAAACTCGGCGATCGGCAGCGTTTTTCTGATTCAGAAAATTAACCACCACCACATCATGCTTCTGCCCATAGCGATGACAGCGCCCAATTCTCTGCTCCACCCGCTGCGGATTCCAAGGCAAATCATAATTCACAATCAACGAACAAAATTGTAGATTAATTCCCTCCGATCCCGCCTCAGTCGCAATCATAATACTGCCCGATTCACGGAAATAATCCACCAAAGCCGATCGTAAATCTGCCGTCTTCGACCCAGTTATTTGATCCGTTCCCCCATTCTTCTTGAGCCAATTCTTGTAAATCTGAATCGATCGTGAATCATTATTTGACCCATTAAACAACAACAATCCCTCACCCCAATCACTCCCACTCAGCAGCTTGAGCAAATATTCCTGCGTCCGCCGCGACTCCGTAAAAATAATCGCCTTCCGCTCACCACCCAATTCTGCGGCCCGTTCAAACGCCGTCGCCAAAACCAAGAGCAACGCATCACCCTTAGCATTCTGCTCAATCGAACTCGCCAGCGCAGCGAATGAATCGAGTTCTATAATCTCACTTTCAATAGCCGCCCGCTGTAGCTCAGAAAGCGCCTCCGTCGATTCATCCTCACCCCATTCATCAACCTCATCATTCAAACTTTCATAATCCTCATCCAACTCCTCCATCACTGTGCGTTTGGGTTCATTCTTCTCAAGCTTCTCCTTCAGCCGATTCGACAGCGAGATCAAAGTCCCCGCGATCGCAAACGTTGAAGATGCCAACAACTTCCGCATCACCAGCGTCGTTAAAGCCCGTTGACTCGACGGCAACGCTTGAAGATTATCTCGGTGCAAATACTCCGAAACTAAATCATATAAATCTTGTTCATCTTGAGTCGGCGTAAATTCCTGACACATCGCCTGACGACGAGTAAAAGATACATAGGCAACCACTTGTTCTCTCAAGGTCCGATGGCAAATCGGTTTCAATCGATCTTTTAGGGCCTGAACCGTCTGTCCTTGCTCCAACTTCGTAAACTGCTCCCGGAAACTCTTCACATCACCAAAGGCCCGATCGTCAATAAAACTGACCAACCCATAGAGTTCCAGCAAAGAATTCTGAAGAGGCGTTGCCGTCAACAAAAGCTTGTTACGATCCTGAAGAACTCTCTTCAGCGTATTAGCAATAACATTAGACGACTTATAAACATTCCTCAGTCGATGCGCTTCATCAATAACGACCAAATCCCAAGGCACCACCTCAACATCCTCAGACTTATTGCGCGCAAACTGATAAGAACAAATCACCACCGAATCCGATAGATTGAATGGATTATCATTGCTTTCTTTGCGAATTTCTCGATAGGATTTCGTCTCCAATATCTTGCAAGGTACAAAGAACTTCTCACTCATTTCCTGCTGCCACTGCTTCCGCAAGTTCGACGGCGTGATAACTAAAATTCGTCGCTTCCGCTCAGCCCATTTTTGGGAGATGACTAATCCTGCCTCAATAGTCTTACCCAGTCCTACTTCATCCGCCAACAATGCCCCCTTTGACAGAGGAGACTTAAAAGCAAAAAGCGCCGCATCCACCTGATGAGGATTCAGATCAACCTTCGCCCCTGCGAAAGTACTGGCTAATTTTTCTAAGCTGTCTGCCGAATAGCGCCGTGCAAGCTCATAGGCATAGTATTTAGCATGGTAATCTGTAAGGCTAGAACTCATAGTCAAATCGCACAGAAATTGTTTCTATCCTAAGTCAAGCATAAGCCGCCTATCTTGAGATAGAAACAAGTCAGACTTGCCTGTAAAAGCTGCAATGCTCAACAGCTTTCAAGACGCTGGGAAAATAATCAAGTCGGTTAATCCCGTTTGATCCCGTTACGCAATGCCTCTAGTTTCTTCCAAGCCAGACCATTCTCTAATATCGATCGGGCCTTAACAAATGAATCTTCTAAAGTTGAATTATCTGGGCTGCTTGAACTGAATTGCGATCGCCATAGATAGAAACCAGCATTCCAAACCAACGGCTGCAACAATACCGACGGCTCCCCCTGAAGCGCTAACAATGCCGCCGCTGCCCAATCATCGGTCTCCATTAACGGCACATCCCGATCGGCAAAACCATAATCACGGGGCGCTAAACTGAGCCGTTCAAATTCACCATTTTCCGAAGCTCCAATAATCGCCGTCCGATCGCAGGCCAAATCACAACTTCCTTCCAACCCTTTTACGGTTAAAAATGACGTGGTTCCCCGCAATTCAAAGGCCGTTCTAAACATCCCTTCCGTCGGTGGATGGACGTAGCCGCAGACTAGTGTTTGTGGTCCTGAATATGGCGACCACATCAGTTCTAGAGTTGACAAGGGCGGACGTTTACCGATTTGATCTCGGTAGGGCATTAGGGCTTGAGCTAACGGGAAATGATCGGGCAAATAGACAAATCCCAGGCCAATGGTTGCTAAGATTTCATGCACTTGCATCAAACTCAAACCGGGCCAATTTACCCCTAAACTTTGCCAAAGTTCAATTAACGGCAATCCTTCTTTAGTTGGAACCCGATCGCCCCCATGCTGAATCACGGGAATGTCTGCGGCGGATAATACTAATGCTGTCAAAGGACCGAGGGGAGCAGTGCGCGATCGGCCATCATAGGGATAGCAAAAAACCCAGGGATTTCGGGAAATACTTGGCAAAATAGTGGGTAACTGTGGCCCAAGTGCGTCATACGCATCCGCCATGCCCGCGAGTTCTTCGCCCGTGGGTCGCTTGATTCGGTGGGAAATTAAAAATGCACCGATTTGGGCCGGAGTCGCGTCTTGATGCAACATCATGCGCATGGCATCGTTTGCTTCTGATCGGGTTAAATTCTGACTGGTGTGTGGTCCACTGCCTACTTTACGCAATAGGACGCGGAATTCGTGACTCATGGCGTTGCGTTCCGATCGGGATCCCGTAGTGCAAAAAATAATTGCGAGAATAAAGTTAATTAACTTTTAAATAGTCTCTAGCTTAATACAAGTTTGTCCTGAGAACGTTGGTTCTGACGTTGACGATCGGCTTGGATATCCCTTTGCATTTGCATTTGAACGAGTTCCCTAAAACGGCGAATGGGCGGGATTTGGAGCCGATCGCTGGTGGTCACAAGCACGACATCACGGGTAATCACGGGTTCGGTGGTAGGCCGCATGACAAGTGTGGGATCTAAAAGGAGATCTGCGACAGCACCTAGCGGCAGCAGAGCCACGAGTTCACCTTGACGTACAACTCCACGAAAGGCATCGAGAGTATTGAGTTCTAAGACTGCATTCAGCGTCACCCCTTGTTTTTGAAACTGTTCTTGGACTAAACGCTGCATCCCATAGCCATCTTTAAACACAACTTGTGGATAGTGAACAAGCCGCTCCCAAGGTACTTCTTCATCTTGAGCGAGGGGATGATCAGCTGACATGAGGACTTGGACGGGTTCCGTGTAGAGCTTGTCTACGATCATCTCGGGACTGGCAGTCAGGAAGCGGTTGTTCATCACAATGGCTAAATCAACTAATCCATCTTTTAGGACTTTTAAGGCCCGATCGCTTCCCAGAGAGGTGACGCGTAGTTGAACTTGGGGATATTCGCCGCAAAAGCGTTGCAAGACTGGCGGAAGCTGATAGGCACAGACGGAGTGGATGGCGGCGATGCAGAGTTCAAGCTGTTTACCATCCATTAGGTCTTGGAGTTCGGTGCTGGCCGTTGTCCATTCCTGTAAGATTTTGCGCGCCCGAGGTATAAAGCATTCCCCAGCAACCGTGAGTTTGACGTGACTGGTTCGGTGAAATAGCGACACGCCTAGGATGGTTTCCAGCGTTTGGACTTGGCGGCTGATGGTGGATTGGGTTACGTCGCAGCGTTTGGCGGATAGTTGAAAACTTCCGGTTTCGGCGACGGTGAGAAAGGCTTGTATTTGTTCGAGACGCATGAAAAATGTCCTAAATTACTATGAAAAATTACGGCTAAATTATCGCCATTCATGCACGGCAAATTCTAAGCCTGACTTTAGTTCAGCCGAAATTCTGATGTCCTGCATTTTTTGCTGAATAGCGGCTCGAACGATCGGTTCCGGGCCTGTCCGATCGATCTGTTGAAGGGCTTGAAGAATATGAAATCGCAAAGAAGAATCCACCGTTGTGAATTGATCCAATAGGTGATCGATTGCGTCGGGGTGGGCCAAGTTTCCTAAGGCTGTGACGGCCAATTTACGATCGGTTAATGCTAAATTTTGTTGAATTAATTGAGTCAAATAGGCCACCGTCAACTCTTTCAAATTACGCACACGGCCCAACGCCCGCAACAATTCAGTTCGGACAAGACTCATGGTTTGTGAGGCTTTAAATAATCCAATCAACGCTTCTACACTTTCAACGCGCAAAAGCGATCGGACCAGTTCAATCGCCAAGGCATCGGGCAGCGGTTCACTTTTCAAGGCTCGAAGTAAGGATTCTGTCGCCCCATCTCCCAATCGCCCCAAACTGGTCGCCGATCGAACACAAACAAGACTATTGAGATCCCACAATAGCGGCGTTAACACCTCAATTCGCCGATCGAAGCTTAATGTCTGACAAAATGCGATCGCTTCAGCAGCAGTTTCACGAATGCGGGCAATCGGTGACTTGAGGGATTGAATTAGGACTACAGCAATACGATTATCTTGAAAATTTCCTAATGCCGCGATCGCCGTGCAACAGACCTCAGGATTTAGGTGTACTGCCAACTGCAACAACATCTCAACTGTTTCCACTGTGCGAATATTTGCCAGAATACGCACAGCCCACAAGGACGAAGATGCCGTCTCTAATCCAGTCTCTAGCATGGATTTCAATACCGTCAAACTCCGATCGCCATACTGGGCCAACACCGTCGCCGACATGGATTGCACGTCAGGATTCCCCGACCTGAACACCTCCAGCAACGCCAACATTACCCCATCGTCTTCCCATGCGCCCAGGGTTCGGACGATAAACCATTGCAGTTCTTCATCTGAATCTGTTGTGTCATTTAATAGATCATTTAAACGATTTAGCAGCGGCTCGATCGCAGAATTTCCCAACTTTGGCAAGAGCTTAGACACATCCCACCGCACCTGAAAGTCTCCCCATTCCAGCGCTTGTAACAAGCCGTTCAAAATCTGGCCATTCAGAATCTGGCCATTCAAGATCTGAGTCTGAATCTGGGTTCGATCAACCGCTTGAGCACTAAAAAACGATCGTTCGGCCAATTTACAAACCTCACCCCAATCTGATGCGGCGATCGCGGTTTCGAGTTCTAGGGATAATGATGTCACTAGCGTGAATTCTGCTGCTACCTGTTCCACGGATTGTCTCTCTATTAGGAATCTTGCTGAAACCGATCTGCAACCCAAATATCGTCGCCCCTCACCTCCATCGGATAAGTTTTTAGATTTTGGGTCGCTGGACCTTGTAAACGCTTGCCCGTAACATCAAATCGAGATTGATGGCAGGGACAAATAAATGACTCTTGAGCTTTATCCCAATTCACCAAACATTTTTGATGGGAGCAAATGGGACTGACGGCAGACAAGACTCCAATCTCAGCGCTATTCTTTTTCTTTGGGCCACGGATGACTAAAAGCGGTTCACTGGAAAAATGTTCACTGAAGATCTTTCCCTCTTCTTCCAATAGTTTGAGACTGCCAATATTCTGAAAGCTCGCCGGACTGGTTTTCCCGCAGCCGCCCATCAAAACCACCAGCCAACCCATGCCAAACCGCCGTAAAAAAACACGTCGTCCCGACAACATCAGGCTAGGCTCCGATCGCCCGAGCTTAAGTAATTTCCGAGAATGAGACTGGGTATGAATCATGGGAAAAGCGATCGTGACGTGAACAGCAAGGATGAATCAAAACTATAGTAAGGCACTGGTAAGGGCTTAATACTAATTACGCATATCTTGTATCCTGATTTTGCATCAAACCTATAGTTTCGTAACTTTGGATACGAAATGGCCTCTCAATCTCTTTTACGGTAATGCCTTAAGTTTGCGTAGATATTTTTTGAACCCCTATTCCCAAACAACTGCTATGACTCCCGTATCCGAAAAGGCTCCTGCTGAAAAAGCCGAGAAACTGAATAAGTTTGAGAAGTTCAAGCTCGAAAAGGATGGCCTTGACGTGAGAGCTGAGCTAGATCATTTTGCCTCTATTGGTTGGGAGGCGATGGATGAAACCGATCGGATCCATCGTCTGAAATGGATGGGGATTTTCTTCCGGCCCGTAACACCTGGGAAATTCATGATCCGATTGCGGTTGCCCAGCGGCATTATGACCAGTGCACAATCCCGTGTGTTGGGAGACATCCTTCAGCGCTATGGGGATGATGGCGTTGCAGATATAACGACTAGGCAGAACATTCAACTTCGGGGCATTCGGATTGAAGATGTGCCGGAGATTTTTCAGCAGTTTGAACGTGTTGGCTTAACCTGCGTTCAATCGGGGATGGATAATGTTCGCAATATCACCGCGTCGCCTGTTTCTGGAATTGATGCGGCTGAATTGATTGATACTCGCGAATTAGTGCAACAGGTCCAGGATTTAATTACAAGCAATGGCCAAGGCAATCCGCGCTTTAGCAATTTGCCCCGTAAGTTTAATATTGCGATCGGGGGCTGCCCTGACAATTCAATTCATGCCGAAATCAATGACATTGCCTTTGTTCCGGCATTTCAAAATGATGTAATTGGATTTAATGTTGTCGTCGGTGGGTTCTTTTCGGCTAGTCGAGTGGAAGCCGCGATTCCGATGAATGTGTGGGTTGCGCCGAGTGATGTGGTGGATTTGTGTGGTGCAATTCTGGATGTGTACCGCGACAATGGACCGCGTGCCAATCGTCAAAAGTCGCGCTTGATGTGGTTGATTGATATTTGGGGCGTGGAAAAGTTTAGAGCTGAAGTCGAAACCCAAATGGGCCGATCGCTTTCTGCCGCTGCGGCAAAGGATGAAATTAACTGGGACAAACGCGATCATTTAGGAATTTATCCCCAAAAGCAAACGGGTTTGAATTATGCCGGATTGCATATTCCGGCTGGACGAATGGTTGCGGATGACTTTTTTGAATTGGCGCGCCTTGCTGAAGTGTATGGCGACGGTGAAATGCGTTTCACGGTTGAACAGAATATCATTGTTCCAAATATTCCTGATTCTCGGTTAGAGCCATTCAATTCTGAAGTATTACTGCAACGCTTTAGCCCAAATCCTGGCCCTATTGTCCGTGGGATGGTGTCTTGTACGGGGGCGCAGTTCTGTAATTTCGCCATGATTGAAACCAAAAATCAAGCGATCGAAATGGCGGCGCTGTTGGATGCGGAATTGGATGTGCCGAAAGCCGTGAGAATGCATTGGACTGGATGCCCAAATTCCTGCGGTCAGCCTCAGGTCGCAGACTTTGGGTTTATGGGCACAAAAGCTCGGGTAGAGGGCAAGACCGTTCCGGGTGTGGATTTGTTTATGGGTGGCAAAGTGGGTAAAGATGCTCACCTGGGCGAGAAGGTGATGAAAAGCATTCCGCTGACGGAGCTGAAGCCGTTTCTGCGTCAGGTGTTGATTGAAAAGTTTGCAGCTACTCTAAAATCTGGAGTGAACCCAACCGATTCGACGACATTGGTATTGCCAGATGTGAATACTGCCGTTACTGATACTACTGCTACGAATGTTGTTAAGCCCGCTACATTGGTCTTCAGCAAATCTGGTCATGAGATTGTTTGTGACAGTGGCAAATCCATTCTGAGCATTGCAACAGCGGCGGGGATTGCGATCGAAACTGATTGTCAATCGGGAAGCTGCGGTACCTGCAAACAAAAGCTGGTTGAGGGCACGGTGGAATACCCGAACAATGCTCCAACAGCCCTAACGGATGCGGAACAATCACATTACGTCCTAACCTGTAGCGCTCATCCGGTTGGTCGTGTGGTGTTGGACTTCTAATTACGGCTAATTCTAATTACTGTAAAACCGCTCATGAATCAATGGATTTGTGAGCGGTTTGCTGTATCTCATCAATTTTGTTTAAGAGGGTGCTTGAAAAGTGGCAGGTCGTGACGATTGAGACCCGATCCCCTTAAAAGGGGGACTAAGAGTTGAATTCTGGTTCCCCCTTTTTAAGGGGGAACGGGTCTTTTGATACCTCACGAAAGGACTTTTCAAACGCACTCTAAGACCCAATAACGCGCTCTAAAAATGCCACTGCTTCAACGTGAGTGGTTTGCGGGAAGAAGTCGGCGGGTTGGACTCGGGTCAACCGGTAGTCATTGTTCTCGCACAAAATTTTCAAATCTCGCGATAATGTCGCTGGATTGCAGCTCATATATACAATGCGATTTGGCTTTATCTTAAGCAATGTATTCAACACCCACCGATCGCACCCTCGACGTGGAGGATCCATTAATACAATATCAGGACTGGTGATGACATCATCAACCCCCTCATCCGTAATCCCCATCAGCAACGGTAGCAAGGTTTCCACACTACCCGCATGAAATTCTGCGTTCTCAATACCATTCTTTTCAGCATTGATTTTGGCTTGCTCGATCGCACTTGCCTGCATCTCAATCCCAATGACCCGCTTCACTTGTTTGGCCAGTGGTAAGCTCAATGTGCCAATGCCGCAATAGGCATCAACAATTGTTTCATTACCCGTCAAGTTCAATTCTTGTTCAATCTCATAGAGCATCGCTTCGGCTTGCTCGGTGTAAACCTGAAAGAATGTATCGGGGCGAATTTGGAATTTCAAGCCCCCAAAACGTTCTTCAATGTAGCCACGACCGACAATACAAAAGGTATCAAGTCCAAAAATTACATTACCTTTTTCATTATTGATATTCAAACAAACGCCAACTAAGCCAAAGCGCTGCATCCATTCATTACATTGCTTCCACAGTTCATTCAGTTTGCGATCTTTGGCCACGATCGTCAGCATCAGTTCACCCGTGCGCCGACCCACTCTCAGGGAAATATGTCGCACATTACCTTGATGGGTGTTCTCGTCATAAATCGCCCATTTTGCTTTACCAATATCTTTTTTGATTTCAGCTAGCAGTGGATTTAGACGAGTGTCCTGAATGGGACATTGGTTGAGGTTGACAATGCTGTGGGAGCCTTTTTGGTAATAGCCTGCAATGACGTGACCATGGACGATCGATCGCATTGGATCGCGAAGTTTGGCTTCCGGTTGATTCCGTTCTGCAACACTCAACGGATAGCTGGACTTGTTGCGATATTGAAACGGTTCGCCGACGCTTAAAACTTCATCAACTTCGAGTTCATCCCCAAATCCGCCGATACGTTGCAGGGCTTGCACCACTTGATCGCGCTTGGCTACGAGTTGCTGACTGTAGCTGACATGTTGCCACTGACAGCCGCCGCATTTGTCCGCGACGATGCATTTAGGTCGTACTCGATCGTCGGAGGCTTGTAAGACATCGACCAGTTGAGCGGTGGCATATTTGGCTTTGACGATCGCCATTTTTGCCAAAATCCGATCGCCCGGTACCGTGTCTGGTACAAAAACGACTAGTTCATTGACTCGTCCAACGCCGTCACCACTGTCACTGAGGCTTTCTATTGTCAATTCAACGCGATCGCCTTGTCGCCATTTCCGTATATCAGATGCTGTGGGAATCATTGTGAGTTAACCGGAAATTAAGTGAGCGATTGGTATGGAGTAGATGAGTCGAGCTTTGAGTTAGAGACGATCGGTTATTTTTTATTCGGCTATTTCTTTGCGCCTCGAATATCAACGACAGAACTGTTGAAGCTATATTGTGGTCCTTCGAGTTCTAGGGAAGTGCCGATTTTAACTTTTTTATTACCGAATACAATTCCACCATCCTCAGCTACTTTTGCGTTGCCACTTAAGGTCATAAGCATATCGTTGGAAAATCGCATTTCTGGACGGGGATCGGGCAAGGCTTTGACGCTGCCATCGGGCTGAGGAATGGCCAGAGTTCGGGGCAAGAATTCTAATTTTGTCAGGTCTACTTGGCCGGAGGGTTCGTTGCGGATGATGACGCTAATTTTATCGCCCGGTTTGAGAATATTTTTAGGATCAATAGCATTAAGTCCTCGGACGATGACATCAACTTCGATGGGTGAACCCTGAGCATAGGACGATGTTTTGCCGGGGAGCAGGAAGATACCTGCGGCGACCATGAGGATAATCATGGCGGCTCCTGCGTCTAGAATGCTAATTTTGCCGAAGAGTCTGCCTTTAGAATCCAAAATTGCCATGTGATGATTTCCCTTATTTCAGGATAAGAATCACTTACCCCATCCAAAATTTGTCACTCGTCAGAGTAGCACATGTCTCTTGTCTCTAGAGAAATCGATGGATCTTTAGTTCTTTTAGATTAACGCAATAGATTTGCGATCGGGTTCTATTTAAATATTTGATTAAATATCGGGATTATTTGCCGATCGGACACCAACCTCCGAAAACCTAACTATTTTTTTGTTTAATTTTGCAATATAGTCTGCATAAGACTGCACAGACAATGAATAATAATAAACTAGACTGAAACGTCGCTACTCAATCCCCACCATAGGTTCCACGGGTCATGCCCCAGTTTAATATCCAGACGGATAGCGACATCCCCGCATCCAGTCAACTCTTTAACCAAATCCTGTTTGCGATCGCCTCACGGCAGTATCCGCCAGGGCACCGCCTGCCCAGCACCCGTCAACTCGCCATGATCACGGGGCTACACCGCAACACCATCAGCAAAGTTTATCGACAATTGGAAGATGCTGGAGTGGTCGATGCTCAGGCTGGATCCGGAATCTATGTCCGGGATCACATCACAGAAGGCAACGCGCTCCAGCAGTCTCCCCTACTCCAGCAACATCCCGCTGCCCATCGTCTAATTCAGCAAAATGTAGACGAATTATTAAAACAAGGCTGCTCCCTAAGCCTGACCCGCGAACTTTTTCTCGCCGAAATCGACTGGCGACTGCGTTGTAGTGCCCAAGTGCTAATCACCGCCCCAAGTCACGATCTCGCAGCCGGGGAAATGATGCTACAGGAACTTCAGAAAGCCCTGAACATTCCCATTCAGCTTGTTCCCATGGAAGAACTCGGCCAAGTTCTTGACCAAACACGCTCCAGCACCGTCGTCACCAGTCGCTATTTCATTCACCAAGCCGAAGCGATCGCCGCACCAAAATCGGCCCGCGTCATTCCCATTGATATTTACGATTTTGAAAAAGAACTCAAACTCGTCAAAGATCTGCCCAAAGGCCACCATCTCGGTATCGTCAGTCTCAGTGCTGAAACCATTGGGGTCGCATCCATCATCATCCATAGTTTGCGGGGCGAAGACATTTTACTCATGGGCGCGGCGACCACCGATGCCTATAAATTAGATGCGATCATTCGTAATGCCCAAACTATTATCTGTGACGAACCCAGTCATATCCCCGTTAAAGCCGCCATTCTCGCCGCCCAAGACGATTTAATCCGTGCCCCAAAAATCATCGCCTGCGAAAGCTTCATCGTGAGTAAATCCATTGGACTGCTCAAACGAGAGCTAGGATTGGAATGAATCCTAGTGAAGCTTCTATGCCATTAGAAAACTCTCCCGCCTATTCCCCGTTATTTCCCCTGAGTAAACGGGTCAATCGTATGGTGATTTTCGACTTCGACGGAACGATCGCCGACAGCTTCAGCATTGGGGTCAAAATTGGCAATCAGCTTGCCCAGGAATTTGGGTTTCCCAGCATCACTACGGCCACGATCGATCGATGGCAACATCTCAGCTCCAAGGAAATAATTCGCGAAATCGGAGTTCCATTTTACCGTCTACCCAAAATCATCCGTCGCTTCAAATCCGACATGAACCGAGAAATCCCAAATCTTCAGCCTTTCGACGGCATAAAAGAAGCCCTTCGCACTCTTCGTAGCCAAGGCTGTCGTCTAGGCATTGTGACATCAAACAGTGAAGACAATGTTCGCAGCTTCTTGTCAGTCCAAGGCATAAGCCACCTATTTGAATTTGTTATTTCCTGCCCCCGTCTTATGGGCAAGGACAAAGTCCTGAAACGCATCTTAAAAAAGCAAAATATCCAGCCCGAAACCGTCCTGTATGTTGGCGATGAAACCCGCGACATTGATGCGGCCAAACGGAGCAACATCCGATCGGCTGCCGTATCCTGGGGCTTCAACTCACTCCAAGCCCTCGCCCAGCACTATCCGGACTTCATATTAACTGAACCCG
>JAJAYH010000386.1 GCA_026786325.1 Alkalinema sp. CAN_BIN05
AAACGGTAGACTAGAATTATAATCCAACTCATAGTCACCCTTTTTAATGGGTATTTAGGGGTATCGTGTCTTTTGGGCACAACGAAAAGGCCTCAGGCAGATGGTTTAGGTTGGTTCAACGATCGTTTTAAGGCAATCATGACAATTATTTGGGAATTAGATTTCTATTCGCGACCGATCGTGGATGAAAACAAAAAAAAGGTTTGGGAAGTATTGATTTGTGAAAGTCCGACGGATGTTGGGGCGGATGCTTCAAATCTTTTTCATTACGCCGAGTATTGTTCTAATTCTCAAGTGAATTCGGGCCAGCTCAGCGAAGCTATTGTTAAAGCGATCGCCAAAGCCGGAATCACGCCCGATCGGATCCGGTTTTTCCGACAATCCATGAACAACATGATTACGAAAGCCTGTTCGGATGCGGGAATTCCTTGTCAGCCCAGCCGCCGGACTTACATGTTGAATCAATGGATGAAGGAACGATCGTTGACGGTCTATCCCTTGGAAGAAGGCTATCAAGCGGGTTCTAATGCCACTGTTGCTTTTCCCTTGACACCACCCCAGCCCATGCAAGATGCCCTCATAGCTCAGCAATGGGGCACCGTCGCACTGGAAGCCTCGGCGCTCTCAGAAATGGGAGATTGGAAAATTGATTTTGGTGAAGCCTACCCGATTGCTCAATTGGAACTTGCACCGGGTACCTTAGTGCCGGGGTTGATTTTATATTCCCAACGATCGCTTGCAATAGCCGCTTGGATGTCTGGTTTGGAGCTAGCGTCTGTACGGTATGACATGCAAGACGGGCAGCAATTGGTCCTAGAGACGGGGGTAATCGATCGGTGGGCATTGGCGCAATTATTGAATATGCCGTTGCAAGCAGAAGCTCGACAGTTTGAAGATCGTAAAAAAGAAGCAAAGGGCGTGCATTTTCTGGCGATTCAATCTAGTCCCGACTCAGAAGAGTTCGCTGGTTTTTGGTTGTTATTAGATGCGCAATAATCCAACAGTCTATTTCTACATCACCGCCTAAAATAGAGCCTAAACCCCGATCGCTCGTTTAACATGGCATCCTCACATCTGACTCAATCCCGATTCCCCATCCTCGGAATCCCCGTCCATCTGCTCACGAATACCACTCAAACCCTAAAAGATCGTCTCGCCGATCGCCAAGGCACCCATGTCGTGACGCTCAATGCCGAAATGACTATGCAAGGGCGCGATCGATCCGAACTGTCCGACATCATCCATCGGGCCGAACTCGTTATCCCCGATGGTGCGGGCATTGTTCTTTATCTCAAGCTTTACGGTAAACGGGTCGATCGGGTTCCGGGAATTGAGTTGGCCGAAGCTTTATTGGATCACGCTGCTACGACTCAAGACAGTATTTTCTTTTATGGCGGCGCACCCGATGTCTCGGCTCAAGCTGCCACTATCATGACGGCCAAATATCCTGGATTACAGATTGTCGGCACCGAAAATGGTTACGTTAATCCTGATGATGAATTGTGCGATCGGCTCCAAAAATTGCAACCCCGAATGATTTATGTCGGTCTGGGAGTGCCGCGCCAAGAACTCTGGATCGATACCCTGCGCCATCTCTGCCCCGACAGCATTTGGATCGGCATTGGTGGCAGCTTTGACATCTGGGCCGGAACCAAAACCCGTGCCCCAAAATGGCTCTGCGATCGCAATCTAGAATGGACCTATCGCCTCTACCAAGAACCGTGGCGCTGGAAACGCATGACCGCCCTCCCTAAATTTGCATGGCGATCGATCCTGTATCGAATCACTGGAAAATAATCATGAACCCCGACCTTATTTCCAAAGTAACCAAACCCACTCGCGTCATCCGTCTCGACAACGTGAGCAAAACCTACCGTAACGGCACCGCCGCCTTGCGAGACCTGACCATGGACATTTTTGCTGGAGATTTTTATCTGCTCACGGGCACCTCCGGCTCCGGTAAATCAACCCTACTCAAACTGCTCTACGGCGAAGATATGCCCAGTAGCGGTGATATTTGGGTGAATGATTATCATCTCAACACGGTCAAAGGCAATAAACTCGCCGAATTGCGTCGAACCCTCGGCATTGTTTTTCAAGACTACAAACTTCTTCCCCGCCGCACCGTATCTGAAAATATTGCCTTTGTTCTTTGGGCACAGGGTTACAGCCGCGCTGAAATCGATCGTCGCCTGCCGCCTGCTCTGAAAATGGTCGGTCTCCAGCACAAAGCCACCAGCTTTCCAGAAGAACTTTCCGGCGGCGAACAGCAGCGCGTCAGTATTGCCCGAGCGATCGTCGCCACTCCCCCAATTCTGTTAGCCGATGAACCCACCGGAAACCTTGATCCTGATAACTCCCGTCAGATTTTAAATATCCTTAAACAGCTCAACAAAATCGGTGTAACGATCCTCATGTCCACCCACGACGAAGCTTTAATTCGCACCTCCGACTTACCCATTCTCCAACTCAGCAACGGTCAATTAAAACTAATTAATCGGTAAGAGTTTAATGAGTGAAACTTAGATAAATTCTTACCCATACAACATCTTCAGTAAATCGACTTAGGGAGATCAACGCATAATAAAGAGGGTGATCCCGGTGCCCGAATTCGCTCGTCTGTGCAGGCTCAAGTGCTTGATAGGCTAATGATTGCAATCTGTCAATCAATTCTTAAGAGAAGCTAAAGCTCCGATCGGGGATCACGATCTCGGTAAGCATTGTGTGGAGTTACCCCGACGAGATTTTACGCCTAGGAAGCGATCCCCGGAGCTATCGCACAATAGTTATGGCGTTCAACCTGAGAACTCTCCGTAACTATGAACAGTATCGATCCCCGTCACTCCATCCATCCTAAATCAGACTTCTTTTCAGAGGAGTATTTTTCCCATGCTGTCGTCACGTCGCTGATAGATTTGCTGCCAGCAGATGACAAAATCACGACAGACGGCGAAATCACAACGAATATTATTACTCGTGAGACCAGTTCTGGGAGTTGCCGTCACTGCCGTCATTATGTTCATGAAGGACGACGGGGCGGACAGTGTGAACAACTGAATGTTCCTGTCCAAAGCCGTTGGAATGCCTGCGTACTCTCACAAGCTATTTTTCTTGATGACGCAATCCCGTTTATGTTTCCGATCGTCATGCCTAAAAGCCCAGAACACAATGCTCCTGAGCTTCATCGCCACGCGACAGTTGTCTCGTAAATTATTTAGACTTCACGTTGCCGAGCTTACCGATCGTGCCATCATCTTTGACCGTCCAGATGTCATAGCTACCAATCACGTCCCCATTCGCATCCAGATCCACGTTCCCGCTTGCGCCTTGGTAGTTAATCGGTTTGCCCGCTGTCAATAGCTTCAGACCTTCACAGACATCCGTTACAGCCTCACCGGGACCATTTGCGACAGCACTAATCTTGCTTTGAATGCCTTCACCAGTATTTTTTCCAGAAGCCTGAGCTGCCAACACCAAGAGCGCTGCGGCATCCCAGGAATGGGCCGCGTAGGCTCCTACAGGACGCTTCAGTTTAGCTTCCCAAATTTTGGTAAAGCTTGCAAGGGCAGTGCCGTCTGCGCCCGGAATCGTTCCTAGAACGCCCGCTGCAATGTATTTACCGTCTTTGGTTTGGCCAACTTTTTTAGCCAGATCGTCAGAGTACATGCCGTCGGGGAGCAGCACTGGAATATTTTGGCTCAACCCCTGTTCGTAGGCAGATTTGAGCAGGAGGCTACCGCTCTCCAGATAC
Organism: Alkalinema sp. CAN_BIN05; assembly: GCA_026786325.1. Lineage (GTDB taxonomy): Bacteria > Cyanobacteriota > Cyanobacteriia > Leptolyngbyales > Leptolyngbyaceae > JAAFJU01. The sequence goes on from JAJAYH010000386.1 coordinate 3,752, forward strand.
ATAATGGCGGCGACGGCATCCGGTTTGCTGCTAAAGACCTCGGCGGCTTCGGTTTTCAATGTGGTGGCTTTGGGGTCGTAGCGAGTCGGTTTAGCCTCGTTGACGATCGTACCGCCCAGCGCTTTGAACGCTTTGATGAATTCTTTTTCAAAGCCGATGCCGTAGTCATTGTTGATTACGATCGTTGCGATTTTTCTATAGCCTTTGTCGTAGGCGAGTTTGGCCATGGCGGGCGCTTGATAGGCATCAGACGGCGCAGTTCTGGCCCAATAGCCGTTGAATTCCTTGGATTTTTTAGTCAGTTCTGGACTAGTGCTTCCTGGCGAAATCATCATAACTTTGTTCCGAGAGGTGACAGCCGCTCCAGCCATCGATACCCCACTGGCAAACGATCCCACAACGCCAGCCACTTTCTCGACATTTACCAGACGTGTGACCGCTTCAGTTCCAGCGGTCGCATCCGTTTGGTCGTCACTCGCCACTAAGGTTACAGGCTGACCATTCACCCCACCGCATTGATTGACCGTATCCACTAGCAGCGGCACAGATGCCATCATCGGTCCGCCCAACGAACCCAAGTCGCCCGTGGAAGGCAACAGAGAACCCAACTTGAGTTGCTTTGGATTTTCGGCGTTGGTCGTAGTTGTTCCTGTTTTTGGGGTTTCGGCTTCTTGACAGGCCGCCGTGATCATCCCGAGTCCCATTACTAGACCCGCGACTATTACGCTACGTCCAACGCTCATTCGAGTTCTCTTCACAGCCATAACACAAGCCTCACAACCCAAGTTCCAAATTAAACTTAAGGTTACAGCCGATCGTAAAGCTTGAAAAGCCCCCTGTACATTCCCAAAACATCAAAAAGCCGCGAATTGGATTACAACTCACGGCTTCTTGAACTTATCTATCTAACGGAGAGAGAGGGATTCGAACCCTCGGTACGGATTAATCCATACAACAGATTAGCAATCTGCCGCTTTCGTCCACTCAGCCATCTCTCCAGGCATTCCGACTTGAATAATATATCAGAGATTTCTCTAAAAGTATAACAAGTCGGATAAAAAATTGTGAAACTGAAATTGTTTGGGTGTGAGCTGTAAGAAACTGAACTGAATTGTCTTCTAACTAACCGTCTTCTAGCTATCGAGCGGTGGTGGCTAGAGCAAGGAGCGCGAGAACGACATTCACGGTGTAGAACCAACCCACTATTTGGGTTTCGGTCCAGCCACTGAGTTCGAGGTGATTGTGGTAGGGTGACATTTTGAAAAAGCGCTGGCCAACACCATCGGCATTTTTCGTCATTTTAAAATAAGAAACTTGAATAATCACCGACAGCGTTTCCCAAAGGAACAATCCGCTGATCAGTAACAACGCAAACAACGAGTTGGTCATCAATCCAACTGCTGCCAATGCGCCACCGATCGCTAGAGACCCCGTATCTCCCATGAAAACCTTGGCCGGATTTCGATTGTGGGCCAAAAATCCGAGGCAAGCACCGCTCAGACATGCTGAAAATGTCATTAGCTCAGGGTGAGTGGGAGCAGCGATCGCACCCATGCCCAGCATCGCTACAGCAACAGTTCCACCCGCCAAACCATCAACCCCATCGGTCAAGTTGGTTGCATTACTTTCAGCGACTAGCGTAAAAGTTGCTAACCCCCAGAATAGTAATCCCAGCGGAATCACCACTCCGAAGGGCAGTTTGATGTCTGTCGAGACTTGGCCAAACATCATCATCCAGACACAAAACGCGACAGCAAAGGCGATTTGCAACCCCATTTTGGTGCGTGGAGAAATCCCTTTGTTCGATTGCCGACGGATAATTTCCCAGTCGTCTGCAAACCCGATGCCTGCGTAGGCGGTGGCCAGGGCTGCAACTGCTATTACATTGGGGTGAAAGCCACTCAAAATGAGCGACATAATAATAGCAACGGGAACAAAAAAGGCACCTCCCATCGTCGGAGTGCCTGTCTTCTTCAGATGGGATTTAGGTCCATCTTCCCGAATGATTTGTCCCGCTTTCAACGCACGTAATAGGGGGACAGCACCAACGCCAACTAGGCCAGACAAAAGACCACAGATGACTAGCGGAGCCGTTAACGAAGCTGATGAAACGATCGATCGACTAGCCCATAAATCCAAAACGATGGCCGTTGCCGTCATTCCTGAAGCTAATGCGACAAATAGTTTGGTCCCTGAAAAACTTAGCGATTGACTTGTAACAAATTTTGCATCCACAATCCGCACACTCACACACAAATCACTACACACACACCACATAGAGGGCAGTCGATTTTCCGAACCTAATTTAAAATTAAGTTCAAAACAATACAAACTGACCAACCCAAATCATTGTTTACTAGAACGATCGCTGATGAAGGCGAACCGTTCTGGTAATAATTCTTTTGCTCATGTCATCAGACGATCGACGGTTCGGTTCAGAATAGACTAATCGTCCGCATCACCCATATCGTCCTCCTCCTCTTCCTCTTCGTAATCCGCATCATCATTGCCCATCAAATCGTTGATTTCTTGTTCGTCATCAACGAAGTCAAAATCTCCAGGCTGGCGAGCGCGAAGACGACCAGCTTGTTCCAGCCAATCTAGAATGGAAGTCTGCCGTCTCACTTGGAGAACCGTAGCGGGTTTATCCCGAGGCTCTTCTCGTAGTGATGGGTTGTAAACTTCAAGTGCAATAATCTCAGTCATTGGCTGCTCTGAATGGGTCTCACAATATTGACAGCAAATAAAAAAGTCTGCTGAAAGTTAACCAGATTTTATCACCGAGTTTGAAAGTTGAAGCATTGATCGCTAACTTTCTCGCACTTTAGGGATAAACGATAACTCCGAAAAGACTATAGCTTAGATGGAGTGCGCCAAAAAGCATTCCATGAAATATCTATGCACCGACTTTATATAACTCGTGAATTAACGCAATGCTGGAATTACTTAAATTAAAAGATACATTGCTCCAAACATTGAGCCGTCAGCGCCAAGACCATCTTTGGCAAACTCCGCCCGAGTCTGTTCCAGACCTGAATCAATTGATTGCAGAGTTGGAAGCCCAATCCCCTTGTCCGAGTCCATTAGATTCGCCATTGTTGATGGGTGACTGGCGGCTAATTTATACGACGAGTCGAGGAATTTTGGGACTCGATCGGATTCCGTTGACGGACTTGGGGCAGGTGTATCAGGCCATTCGAGGCGATCGGGTTTATAACGTAGCAGAAACAAAAAGCTTGTTGGGAATACAAGGCATTGTCGCGGTGGCGGCCCGTTATGTCAGATCGGGCGATGCCAGGGTTTCGGTCACATTTGAACGATCGATTTTGGGGCTACGCAGCATTATGGGCTACCGATCGGTGACGGCTTTTGTTGATTTATTGGAGGCAAAGTCTCGGATTTGGGCGATCGATGTGCCGATTCCCTCACGAGATGGTGTCGCTCAGGGCTGGCTGGAAGTGACGTATTTGGATGAAACGCTACGGATTAGCCGGGGTAATGAAGGCAGCATATTCGTTTTGGTGAAAGATTAGGCATTTTGGTGAGAGATTAGCGATGAAACTTTCTCAAGGAAATCTGACAATATTAGATAGCTGTCCCAGATTATTTCAACATACGGTTTTGGAACAGTTGGCGGTGCCGCAGCTAGGTGAGAGCTGGGAGAAGATGCAGTTGGGGAGCCAGTTTCATCAACTTATGCAACAGCGATCGCAGCAGCTTCCGATTGAAGCAATAGCGGCGACGGATCCCGACTTAAGACGATGGTTTGAAGCCGTAGATGCCCAGTCTGCGGATCTTTTCCCAGATGCTGGCGAGGCTTGGACCGATAGTGAACATGTGCGCACGATGGATTGGATGGGGCACACAATTGTGGGTGTGTATGACTATGTGGTGTTGCGATCGGATTCAGCCCAGATTTTGGACTGGAAGACTCATGCGAAACCCCTTGATTCCCGGCAGTTGCGGCAGAGTTGGCAATCGAGGCTGTATCCGTTACTTCTGGTGAGTAGCAGCAATTATTCGCCAGATACTATTGAAATGCGCTACTGGTTTTTTCAGGGCAGCGATGAAGCCCAGCCCCAAATGCTTCGGTTTAAGTCGAGTGCGGCGGCAATAGCAGAGACCACAACGGCCTTAACCCAACGATTAACAGCATTGAATTTGTGGCTCAAGGCTTATGAGTTGACGGGTGAATCGTTCCCTCAGACGGAGACTCGACAAACCTGCGCAACCTGTAGCTTTGCAGTGCGGTGCGATCGGGTGAATACGCCGTTGATGGAGTCTGATCTGATGCCATTGGGAACAGCGTGGGATTCGATCGCGGAGGTCGCATTAACTAAATTCCCGTAATTTTACTTATCTCACTTTGCCGCTAGTCCAACAACTTGATCCAATGTGTCGAGTCCGGCAGCATCAAGCCGATCGACCAGCCCTTCCAAAATTCGCCGCACCATAATCGGCCCGTTATAAATCCAGCCTGTATAAACCTGAAGCAAACTCGCCCCGGCGGTGATTTTCTCCCAAGCATCATCTGCTGTAAAAATACCGCCCACGCCCACAATTGGAAATTGCCCACCGGTATGGCGATAAATTAATCGAATCACCTCAGTCGATCGCGCCCGAACAGGTGCACCACTTATTCCGCCCGCTTCGTCTGCGATCGGATTGCCGGTACGTGCCAAAATCGTGGTTTTCAGATTGTCTCGGCGAATAGTGGTATTTGTCGCAATGATTCCGGATAATCGCGACTCGCGAGCGAGATCCACTACTGCCAACACGTCCTCATCGGCGAGGTCGGGCGCGATTTTTACCAAAATAGGTTTACCGCCATGGTTTTCCCCATTCAACGCCTCAAAAATCGGGGCTAACTGTTCAACACTTTGCAACGATCGCAGTCCCGGTGTGTTGGGCGAGCTGACATTTATAACGAAATAATCGCCAAGATCCCGCAGTCGCCGGAAACTCTCGCGGTAATCGTCCGCCGCTTCATCTAATGGTGTAATTTTTGATTTCCCCAAATTGATCCCCAAGGGCATGGGCTGGATCGGGCGATCAATCTGATTCTGACGAGATGCCAAGCGATCGGCCAATGCCTGAGATCCTTGATTATTAAAGCCCATACGATTCAGCGCCGCCTCGTCTTTAATCAGGCGAAAGAGTCGAGGTTGTGGATTTCCCGCTTGAGCATGTTGTGTCACCGTACCCAGTTCAGCGAATCCAAACCCGAAATGAGGCCAGACTGCAGCACCCTGACCATCTTTGTCAAAGCCCGCACTCAAGCCCATGGGATTGGTAAACTCTAGGCCAAAGGTCTTCTGAATTAGCCGATCGTTGTTAAACCCGTAAGTTCGTGTCATTTGGCTCAACATCACCGTGCGGACAAACGATGAGGCATCTAAATCGGTCCACTGTAACCACTGAAGCGTCTGCTGATGTAGCCATTCGGGATCGAGATTCAGGCCCGAAAACAGGAGCGGACGAAGCACCGAACGATAGAACTCTGGCAAGCAAAACTCCGAATTAAAATCGATTTGGTTCTACCAAACATCCTTTGGATTTGAGATTCGCGTTCATCTCCAGCATTGAGAGGTATTGTGTAAGTAAGACCATGAAAGTTCTACAAGTTTTATTTATAGTTGATGAACTATGCAGCCACCTCATCTCACCCATCCACTGATTTAGACCATTTAACAAACTTAATTACGCTGGCCAACCAAATTTACTACATTTGGCCAACTACGGCTATTTACCGACATTGTTGGTAATACTTGCAAGTATACAATATTTACAATTCTCACGCTCAATCCTCGCTTCTAAGATTATGTAGCAATATTGCTCATTTCCCGTTCACCTTTTTAATACTGTCGTACCATGGGTCCTCTTAAAGAGCCAAATCTGCAAGAACATAGCCTTATTTTTCTAGGACAAGTCCTGCAAACCCTGAGGGAAGCGGAGACTGATGAGCTATTA
>JAJAYH010000387.1 GCA_026786325.1 Alkalinema sp. CAN_BIN05
ATCTCGAATTAGTCAAATGGGACGGCGAATACTATGGCGTGTCTACGATTTGGCTACGATGGGCCGATCGTGATGGCAACTTAATCCCGACCCAACGTGAGCTAAAAGAGGAAGCGATCGTCTATGCCAACGAAGCGATCGCAAAATCTAATGAAAAAATTGAACAGATCATTAATAACTTAAAAGCGATCGGAATGAACTCTGAACAAATATCAGAAATTACAGGCGTGCCGATCGAAGACCTGAAGCCATAACGCGTCATCATTGAGAAGTTTGACAGCCTGTCTTTTGACATACCCCGAGTATTTTATGCAGAATGAGAATATTCTCCCTGTGTCATTGTTTACAGCGTTATGTCCTTAAAACTCTCAATTCACACGATCGGCTTCAGTAGCCTCCTTCTCCTAAGCGCACCAGTTTTATCAGAAACAGCGATCGTCCGCACCCAAGACTTCCCGAAAGTAATCACTCAAGCGGATGCACTTTTAGCACAGCCAGCTTTGGCACAGCAAGCTGAAAGCATAGAAGAAGAACTCGTCGTCACAGGCAAAAAAGATAAGCCCACATCAACCCCTGTTTACAAGATCAATCAAGACGAGATCAAAAAACAAGGGAATCGTAGCGTCTCTGAAGTCCTAAAAAATCAGCCTGGATTTGCCATTAATGACGCTGGATTTGCTGCCGATATTCATACGGGTGGCAGCTATCGCGGAGCCAGCATTAATCAATCAATTTATCTTCTAAATGGTCGTCCGATCGGGACCAATGTTAATACCTACCATGGCAACATTGATCTCAACAGTATTCCCACAAGCACAATCGATCGGATTGAACTCTCCAGTGGCAGCGCCTCAACACTGTATGGATCTGAAGCCTTTGGTGGCGTGATTAATATCATTACAAAACCAGGGAACCAAAAACCAAAACTAACTCTCGGCGTAACTCTCGGCTCCTTTGGACAGCAGAATTACCGCGCTGGTTATGCCGGGTCAAGCCAAGGATTTGATTACGCATTTGGTTGGGAGCAGGGCCGCGCTGACAATAATTATGATGTGCCTGTGGGAGCAGCTAACCGAGGACGTGATGGCAAACTCTTCAATGCCGACACTGCTAACAATGCCTACTATGCACGCATTAGCGCAGCCCTTGATCCGCGTAATACTCTCACCTTTGATACCACAAAGACAACGAGTCAAAAGGGATTGATTTACTTTGGCTTTCCACTTCAAAACGATCGATTAGATCATGATGCTTACAATATCGGGCTAAATTGGCGATCGGAACTGGCCAAAGATTCAATTCTCAACATCACATTAGGCTATAACCGAGACTACTTCAACACATACGGACCCAATGGAACTAGTTTTTATCGAACTGGAGACGTAGATTCTCAAGCATTGACCTTTCGGCTCGACCATGATTGGCAAGTTGCAAAAGGCATCAAACTTCGGTGGGGAACTGATATTAAAAATGAATCATTGAGTTCTAGTGCAAATAGTAACAACCCAACCAACGCTGTTTTCAATGGCAGAATTGATCAATCTCGGTTTTTACCATCATTGTTTGCACTCGGAACCTTTGATTTGGCTAGTAATCTCCAAGCTGAATTAGGACTACGACAGAATTTCAGCGATCGGGCCGGAAGTTCACTTAATCCGAGTCTTGGATTAAATTGGGCAGCAACCAAAATATTCAACCTACGTGGAAGCTGGGTTTCTGTCCGGCGTTTACCAGGTCTTGACCAGCTCTACGCCTACGATACCGTCCATGGTTGGCTACCAAATGATCAACTCAAACCCGAATTTGGTAGTTCTTGGACTCTTGGAACTGATGTTAAATTTAATGATAAATTCACCGGACAATTCACTTATTTTGGCAGTAGTTTAAATGATCGAATTGCCACACAATCAACAGGAGTTGGTAGACCTAGTAAATGGCAGAACATTGGGCTAGTCAATACAAATGGTCTTGAATTCACATTGCAATACAAAATCACTCCTGAATGGCGCACATTCCTCACCTATACCTACACCGATTCCCGGATTGCCTCAGGAGTTGACACAGGACGACAACTTAATCAAATTCCATTTTCCGTCGCACAATTGGGAGTGGGCTATGAACGTAAAGGTTGGCAAGTCAACTTACTCACCAACTACTACAGTGGTTCACGTCGATCGTTTTTTCTCAACCCAGGGGACGGATCTGATAGTTATTCCCCTTCTTGGCTAAATGTCGATGTCAATACCCGCGTACCATTCACGCCCCAAATCGGTATGACTTTTTATGTTCAAAACCTATTTGGTGGAACTTATGAAAAAACAAATCGTATTTATGAACCCAGCACGACATTCCGAGTTGCATTAGAGGCGGAACTTTAAAACACCTTCTCAAGGCACTAGGGCTGGTGTCGTGGGGGCTGGCTCAGGAGCTGATTCAGTGGGTACAGCGATAGGTTTGGGGACTGGTGGGATGGGTTCGGGGATGACTGGCGCAGCGGGTGGTGGGGCAGGTTCAGCAGCAGTCTCAGTGGCTGGTTTGCTGGGTACGGGGGTAACAGCTTCAGGTTTACGGGATTCTTGTTCTTGAATGGCGCGTTCACGGACGATCGCATCTTGTTCTGTTTGTCTGCGTTGACGACGATCGTCCTGTTGGCGGGTAAAATCAGATCCTTCTTGTTGTGATGTGACTCGGATATTGCTGGTTGTGTCGGAATCGGACGTTTCATATCGTCGATTTTTCATTGCTTCTAATGCTTTACGATCGAGTTCTGAATCGCCACTACTTTGAACTAAAACCGGATTTACTTTACCGTCTTTACCGATTTCTTGTCTAATCCGTAAACTTCCTTCAGAACCTAGATAGTCATTAAGGCCACAGTTTTCAATACATTTACGGGGTTCTTTCTTTGGTTGGTTGGGGCGCACGATCGGGGCTACTGTAGAGGCTGGAGGGTTTTGAATGTTAGACTCTACGGGGTTTCGTATAATCGGCGGAGTTCCAATTGTTCCGGGTCGAGTTCCATTTGGATTGGTTCCATTCCCATATCCCCTCCCTGATCTACTACTTGTTCCTTGACCTTGTGCTGCATTTGGATTTAGCTGTCCACCGTTTGGATCTCCTTTGGTTCCTTTCCCCTCTTTCTTTCCGTTCAATTGTCCAAGATTTGTTTTGATTGGGGTAGAAGGTGGCTTCTGAGTAGACTTTTCATCGGTTTTAGCGATATTTGAAGGAGGTTCGTTCTTTTTTTCAGACTTTTTCTCAATCCGTGTCTTTTTCTCAGGCTCGATCGCATCTTCTGGAGCGCTCTCAACGGGTATCATTGCCATTTCGGGCTGTACTTGTGGAACGGCCTCGGTAGAGGTTGCAGTAAATGGATTCCCTAAGGTTGCAATATTGTTACCCTCTGTCGTACCGCCAACGGTTTGCAAAAGTGAGAACCGAGAGCTTCCACCACCGCCAGCCAAGTCACTACCTTGACCATTCGGATCAATTGCTTGAGTTAGATCTGGTTTGGGTTCGATTTTATCATCGGTAACAATTTCCACTTCATCCTGAGAGGGATCAGTTGCAATATGGTGAGATAAATTAGCAAACCCCACGATCGCACCTAAATGCAAAATCAATGCGATCGGCAATGTCAACTTTAAAAAATTCTGTTGTCGCTTTGCTTCTTCGCGACGATGATCGAACGCTGACTGAACAGGAGTTTCAGGAATTAGTGACGTTTGCATGGGAGTTTGGAAAGGGCGAGAACAACTTGTACTACGACAGCCTGTCTTATTGCGAGGTGCTTGCATTTAGTACTTGTAATGTAGCATAATTTATCTCAGTAGTAAATATATTGAAATCATTATGGGCTTGTTCAGCTTACTTTTTACAACAGCCGGAATTGTACTGTTTCCATTGTTGGGGTTTTCTATTTTTGTGATTGCGTCGGCGATCGAACGGGCTAAGTTTTGGTTGAAACTGACAACGCGTCAACCGAAGTTTGCCAAAGAGTTGGTAGCGTTATATCAACAGCAACCAGAATTGGCGATGGAGAAGGCTCAACGGAATTTAGATTTGCCGTTATCTCGTATTATGTTAGCCGCATTACAATTGCGAAATCCCAGTACAGATACCTTTCGTTTAGCAATGGAAGCAGAATTACGATCGGAGATTCCGGGATTAAGGCGGTTTCTGCATTGGTACGAAATGATTGTGGGATTATCACCATTGCTGGGATTGCTCGGGACGGTGACGGGACTGATTCAAGCCTTTAGTGGTTTGAACATTGGAGATGTGGGTGGGACGAAGACTGGCGCTGTCTCCGGAGGGATTGCTGAGGCATTGATTACGACGGCAGCGGGGATTGTGGTGGCGACGATCGCGCTTGTAACAGTGACTATTTTCCGAAATGCTTATCAGAGTCAAATGACGTTGATTGAAGAATGTGGAGGTCAAATGGAATTAATTCATCGCTGTCGGTTAGAGAATAGTTTTGTTGATGGTAGTTCTGTTGATGATAATTTTGAAAGTATTGGAGCGGAAGTCTAATGATGCGTACTCCTCAAGAATTCGATCGTCCAGTTGAGGTTTCGACGACACTTGTTCCGTTGATGGATGTAGTGTTTGCGATTTTGACATTTTTTATTATGTCTACTTTATATTTGACGAAATCGGAAGGATTGATTGTTAATTTACCGAAGGCTGCACAATCGCAATCACAACAACAAACTCGTATGAATGTGACGGTAATGTCGGATGGAACGCTGGCATTAAATAAACAAATCATTCCATTGGATCAACTGGAAGCTAATGTCCGATCGCTTATGATTGCAACGCAGCAGACAGTGGTAATTATTAATGCAGATACTGCGGTTAATCATGGAAATGTGGTGGCTGTACTGGACCAGGTGAAAAAGATTGATGGCGTTAAGGTGGCGATCGCAACGAAAAAGTGAGTTAATCAATTGGAGTAATAGTGAAATAATTCCTAATCACTCCAATTCCAGTAAACTCGCCAAGAAATCTAATTGTTCACCATCACATTCTGGAATTGGTTTTGTCACCCGTTTTGATTGGCGTTTCTCACCATTTCCGGGCGGCGATTTTCGGGGAGTGATATTCACATGCGCCACCAACCACGATCGTAATGCCTGGGACTGTGCCAAATCTAAACTATCTAAATCTAGTGCAGGCGGAAACAACGATCGTACCTCGTCCTGTGCCCAGCGAACCTCACTCTCAAACCGATCGCTCCCAAACGGCACCAACGACTGCGGCATTCGCGTCAAAAATGGCAAGACATCGGCAGTCTGGCAGAATGCTTTACGCTGTTGTTCTAATTGTTTAACCCGACGATGACGGGCTTGTTTGTAATCCAAAATAGGCTTAGTATAGCCTGCACTTCTCGGCGGCATTCCCAATTGCACAGGCGCGATCGTTCTCAATTCAGGAACCCAACGTTTAATGAATGTTCCCTTTGGATCACACCGATCGACCGCCGCCTGTTCTGGATTGTAAATGCGTGTCCAAGACTTATCTAAACAATGAGTCACACCCGCTTGCATAGCCCATTGATAATGGTCAATTGGACAATCACCATCAATCAAATGCCGCATAAAATGTAATGCACCATACCGCCAATCCATACCAATTAGATTGCTTAAAAAACTAGAATAGATTGCCCGCGTGCGAAAATTCATCGCTAGCCAGCCACCTGTTTCTTGAAGACATCGGGCCGCTGCATCAATTATTGGAAACCCCGTTTCACCATTTTTCCACGCCACATACATCGCCTCATCAAACTC
>JAJAYH010000388.1 GCA_026786325.1 Alkalinema sp. CAN_BIN05
CAAGTAGTGGTGACTGAAATGCTCACGGATACAAGATCTTCTGATTAATTTTACTAAAATGTGAATACTAAGTTTCGACGGTGTATTATAGGAGCTGGAACACTTAATTATTCCTTATATCTAGTGAATTTAGAGGCGAAATTAGGCAGGGAGTAGTGCCCAAAAGGTAAGGATGGAGATAGCCCCGTTCAAGTATAGCTTTTAGAGCTTAGACTCAACCCTGTAGACCTGAAGTATCCTGGTTTCTTCTGCATGTGCAGCGACTAAAGCCAAGACATCAACGAAGTAATGGGCACTCTGGGCTATCTGACGGGCAGATACTTGCATCTTTTTAAATGGCAGCCAATCGATTAAATTGTCGCTGATAGAGAGTTTCGGCTATCATTACCTTTGGGGCACTACCTAGAATTGTTTTGGGTCGGATCAGTTGGGCAACGGTACTGCTTCCGCTACATGTGGCAAATCACCTTCAAACCTTTTCCAGACATAGGTTTCACCCATTTTTGGCTTAATCCTATAGAACCCTTGCTCTGATATCGGCTCTGGGGAGCAGCATGGAATCCTTTGGGCCATACTAAAACTATGCAGGTATCTAAATATTCCATTTATGAAACATTTGGACTAGATCATCGCACTATTTCTTCTAAATTTGTCAATCTGCTCCAATAATATGAGATTTAGCGATTTGCAGTTGCAAAATGAATAAGTATGTATAGTTATTTTTAATATGCAGCAATTAGCGCCGCTAATTTCCTGAGCGTAATTCAGAATTAAGTTTAATTAATTTGCGCCGATTTATCTTCGCTCAAGTGTCAAACTTGGCGATGAAGACTTGTTGGAGATCCAATAGTCAAGCATTATACCGTGTCGGTTCGACTACTCAATTCAGGGAAAGGTCAATCTATACCTAGAACGGCAGATAATTCTGTTTCAGCAGGAGCTGACAAAAATAGCCATTTCACTATCCAGATTCATAATCGCTAAACTGGTATCGAAATTGACAATGGTAGGCAGTTGGTCCTATCAGAAATTTTCGATCCTTGCTCAGTATGGGTTTACCCATAGTAAAGTATATTTCATCAACCATAGTGGCTAAATATGAGCGGATTGAGAATTTCCAATTCATCAAAATAGTACATGTTATTCAATCTAGGCATTGTGAGGCTATGACCGCGATACCGCAGTTTCTTTGCCCAATCTGGAAAATCTAAACAGTTACGGATGGTCAATAACGTAAGGTGACGGCCCAAGCAATAATTTATCAGGGAGGAATTATGGAAGCCATCAGCTCGGCTCTCAAGCTCTATTCTCAAACTCTACCGGCGGTACCTAAAAAAATCACGCTAGCTTGTGAATCAGTACCTACAGCAGTCAGTCCGATTCAATCAGAGGCTCATATCCATATCATTAGTGATAGTCATTTGCTGCGTGAGGCTCTAATTTTATTCCTCAATAAATGCCAGCCTGATTTGGCCATGCACTATACGGGTGACGATAGTGCGCCTCCAATCCTTGAGAATCCCTCAATTCAATTGGTTTTACTGGATAGTGGGATCGGATATGAATTGGCGATGGCGCGTATTCAGCAGTGGCGATCGCTAATCTCTTCTGCCTGTATCGTGGTACTAGAGGTAAAAAAGATACCGATCTGATTTTGGCTTTTATTGAGGCAGGTGCCCATGCTTATGCGTTTCAAGGAGCTTCGAGTACTGAAATTAGAGAAATTGTTGACCAAGCCTACGAGGGGTCATTTCAGTGTTCACCAGAAATTACAGCAAAACTTTTTGCTCGACTATCACAGCCAAAAGCGATTCAGAAATCGAGAGAAAAATCTCTGTTGACTCGGCGTGAGTTAGAAGTCTTATATTATGTTTCTAAGGATTTTAGCGATCGAGAGATTGCCACTCAACTGATGATTGAAGTGCGAACTGTGAAACATCATGTCCATAACAGCCTGCAAAAGCTGAATGTCCGATATCGTCGGGATGCCGCACAACTAGCTTTGGAAAATGGCTGGCTTGTAATATTTGGATAGGATCGATCCAGGATCGATCGAAAATATGGATCTTCCGGAGTGCAAAATCCTGACCCTCGATCCATAGGATCATCAAATCGCCCGTGGCACAATATTGAATGAATCTAGCTAATAGGTCACTTAGCAGGCGGTTCAATCGTGAATTGTTGTGGCTGAATACTTAGGATCAATATAAAAAGTTCTCACAGTGAGGAGGACTGGATGACTTCTCTTAGGGATTTGTATGAAGAAACATCGAACATTCACGTCTTGACGGCTAACTTCACCGGAATAATTGCGGAGTTAATTATTCAAGAGATCCAACGGCAACCTGATATTGATTTATTGGGAACCGTTAGTACCTGGAATGAAGCGAATATGCTGATGAGAGAGGCCACAATTTTTGTGGTTGGTTTTGAGGATGAAGTTTTTTCATCGTCGACCTGTATGGACCTCTTAAACGATTATCCTCAACTTAAAATTCTCATACTGAGGGCCAATAGTGATGAGGGAATTATGTATTGGAAAGTCCTGCACTCTCAGCAAATTCAGGTTATTTCCGCTCAAACTTTAATTGAATCGATTCGCTATATTCGATCGTCGACCTATGCTGATATCCGTCAGTACTCGGGAGTTTCCGAGAGGAATTGAGTAGAGTGATGGTTTCATCACGGATGGAAATTCACTGCTTCTCAAATTGTATCAACAATTTTCAATTTGTTCAAGGAGATTTCTAAGAATGGCAACCCAATCCCAGGCAATGTTTGAAGCTCCGCCCTCTCACAAGGCGAATTACAGCAATTCCTACTCGAATCCAGAATTTGAGGACGAATGGGAGACAACGCACGAGGCGAATTACAGCAATCCTTACTCAAATCCAGAATTTGAGGACGAATGGGAGGCAACGCACGAGGCGAATTACAGCAATCCTTACTCAAATCCAGAATTTGAGAATGAATGGGAAGCCACGAATGAAACGAATTACAGCAATCCCTACTCGAATCCAGAATTTGAGGACGAATGGGAGGCAACGCACGAGGCGAATTACAGCAATCCTCACTCAAATCCAGAATTTGAGAATGAATGGGAAGCAACGAATGAAACGCATTACAGCAATCCCTACTCAAATCCAGAATTTGAAGATGAGGGTGAGTATTTCTTTAAGAAAGCTTTTCGCTCGATTGGGCGCGGACTCAAGGCCGTCGTGAAGGTCGCCGCTCCCCTCGCCAAACGATTTGCACCAATTTTAGCTGGAAAGTTAGCCGGAATGATCCCCGGACTGGGTTTAATAGCAGGGCCATTGGCAGCAAAACTCACTAGTCACTTACTGAAAGAAGGGGAAATGGAGTCTATGGAAATGGAGTCTGAGTTCTTTGGTAGTAATGAAGCGGAAGCGGAGGTCGCGAACAATGAAACGGCCCATGAAGCCGCATTGACCGAGTTCCTAGCAGCCCAAGCCGCCGAAGCCAGCACTGAGGCTGAGGCGGAAGCGGCGATCGCGGCCACCTTGCCCATCACCATCGGCATTATGGGTGGACGACGGGCACTGCGTCCGGTAATGCCGATCATGGCCCAAGCCACCGGGCGGATGACCCGAATGCTTCGCCAACAAGGCCCCGCAGGACAACAGCTACTCCGCACAGTCCCAACCATTCAGCGTCAGGCGGTCGCCACACTTAAAGCCGCTGCACGCGCTGGTCAACCGATTAACAGCGCTACGGCAATCAATGCCTTAGCATCGGCAACCCATCGGGTGTTGGGCAGCCCTCAACGTGTCCAATCTGCGATCGTCCGTAATGCTGTACTGCGTGAGCGCACGGCCCCGCCAACGCCCCGTCGAGCGGCGGCAGCCAGGGTTATGACGAATCCCCGTTGTCCCTCTTGTGTCGCACGCGCGGCTGCTCGTCGATAGCATTGATTCGATCACCCCATTCACTTCTGCGCTCTAACGCGGTTTTGTCCCCATGGCACAAGCTCCTACTCCTACAGCATCGCCTGCTGTACGCAATCGACCAACCTCCAATCGACCGCCGCCTGTCGTCACTCCAGTTGTGCCTGCGGCGGGCTATCAAGGGGCCGCAACGCCCACTGAGCAGCGTCTGCTGGATAACTGGCTGAATATCCAGTCGATTAATTTGATGCGGTATGGTAAATCGCTCCGGCCTTTTACCAAGGATGAGTTTGGGACTAGTCCAGCGGCTCCGAGTGAGGCTCATATTGAGGCAGTGAATCGGCTCATCGATCGCTTCCGGGGTAAGTTGGTCGAAATGACTCGCGGAGTTGAAGCTGCTGCTGCCGCTGCCCGCCGCGAACCGACGACCGAACGGTTGCAGGTGTTGCTGATGCGAAAGCAAGCGGCGAGTAATCGGGTGCTGTATGCCGAAGGGATTTGGGATTTTTACTTTGATCTGTTTGTGCAAAGGTTATCGACCTTTGGTGAACGGTTGCGGACGGTCGATCGGATCTGTGCGAACTGTTACGAAGATCTCTATGTTGGGTTAGGAACGGCACAGCCAACACCTAGTTTATTACCCTTCAGCTACGCTAGTAGTGGTTTCAGTCCAGCGACGTTTCGTCGCGGGGTGCCCATGAAACGGTTGCGCCATAATCCCAACATCTTTCCTCTGATCATGCTGCCACAGCATCGATTGGATAATGTCTGGGCACTCTCTAGCATTTTGCATGAGGTGTCCCACAATCTCCAAGCGGATATTGGCTTATGGGAAGTGATTCCGGCCAGGGTTTACCAGCGGCTGACCACCGAAGGAAAACTGCCACCAGATATTGCGCAGGTGTGGGCGCAATGGCATAAGGAGATAATGGCGGATATGTTTGCCCTCATCCTAGGTGGCCCCGCAGCGGTGGAGTCGTTGATGGATGTAGTAGGCCGATCGCCTGCCAGTACAGTTCAGTTCAGTCCCGATTCGGTGCATCCAACGCCCTATCTACGCGTATTGATTAATTTGATCCTATTGCGCCGATTGGGATTTGAGACAATGGCGGATGATTTGGGCCGGATTTGGAAAAGGCTGTATCCCACGGTCTCGGCTGATGCTATTCCACCCCGGTTTATGAAAACCTTTCAACCAGCAGCGGAAATGGTGGTTGACACGATGGTGTTTCAGCCTTACCGCCAGTTTGCAAACAAGTCATTAGCGCAGGTAGTCAAATTTGGCCCCGCTCAGATGACGATGATTGAAACGGCGGGGCGGCGGTTGGCGGCAGGGCAAGATCCCGGCATCATCCCGCCACGATTCATGATCAGCGCGGCCCGGTTTGCGCTCGATCGGCAATTAGCAACACCACAAGCGATCACGGATAACTTTTACCGCATTCTCGGGAGGCGTTAATCTCATGGCTGAACTAACTCAACCAGATAGAGACAATTATAAAAAGTTGCAAGGATTAGTTGGAAAACTGGTTGCAGTAATGGGTGATCCGAAAGTAACAGCGGGTGATCCGAAAGTAATAGCGGAACAAAAAACGTTTCTTAAATCTCTATTTGAAAAGCTATTTCTAAGCACACCAGCTCTTCCAGATAAACTGGATACGATTGAAGAGCTGGAAAGCAGATTAGACAAGATAGATACTTATCTAAGTACCCAGAATTTGCTTTTGCCGTCACCTCCTGATGCAATTGCTATAGCGACTAAGGAACTGCTTGAGCACTCTGCTTTGATCAAAGAATCTTTGCAAGACGTCACGGATGCTGATCTGAGCACCTTAGACGACTTAGGTTCTCCCTGCTCTGATGAACAATTCTTTCGGTCTATTGAAGGGAAGCCGAAAGAATGGACAAAAGCTCTCTTGGGAAATCATTCACAAAATCTAGATAGCAACCAAATTACACAACTGACGGATGCTTGGGGAATTGCGGTATCTGGAATTGTCAAAGATGCCCAGAATCAAGCTCCACCGTTAAAACCTGGAACCCCAGACACAATCTCTCGCTTCTTCTGTATTCATGAAGAGTTAGAAGATCTCTATGACAAGGTATCTAACCTTGTTGCTTAGAAAATTCACCTTTGAGTCACCTTAGAGAGAAACTGCCTTATGGAAGTGACAACGCTATCTTTACGTCGTAAGCGTGCCCAACAAATGAACGCATTACGGGCGGGTTTAATGAGACAGTTCTACCCAAGCCAGTCTGTTGGAACTTTGAATGATCCGAACAATGCGGCAGCTCAGACAAACTTTATACTTGGGAATTTACTGGGTAGCTTTCAGCGCTACGCAGGCAACCAAAAAACTGCCTATGACGATGGTTCGGTACAATCTAGCCCCACGAGCAGCACTAATGTCCTGGAACGTCAAGTCGATCGGGCACTGACGCAAGTCCTCGGTCGATCGCCCGGACGAGGTGCCAACAACTTCATCAACGCGCTGAATGCCTCATTCCCCCAAGCCATACAAGGTAAATCCTCATCCGGTCAAATGGTCGCGTATGCAGGAGAAGGCAGTCGTACCAGTGCTGATGCAATCAACGTGATCGCCACCCGATCGACGGAAATATCATCGCGTCAAGATGCCCTGCGCCGATCGACTAGCATTGTCATGGCCGATGCAATTCAGGTTTTAGAACGATTGCAATCATTTGTACCTCAGGCGGATAACGATCGGGTCGAAGCCTTAAGATCATTGGTAATGGCCCAAATAAAAGTCTTGGTTGAAGAGTTTGGTCGAAATGATGAACCTCGTCCCGAACGAGTAAAAGCCTACCTCAGCTCTCTCGGTGAATACGTCGCAGAGTTTGGCAAACAGGCATTCTTGAATGATCCGGCCCTGGCCACGGTCGTGGATGACGAAGATCAGGTCACGAAGTTTGACCTGATGCGAACCTACGTCCAAATGATGGCAGAAGCGTGGAAACGCTACCATCGTGCCGAAAAGTCAGGACGGAAAAACTCCCTCAGCGAACGTGTCGATCGGGCACTGACGCAAGTCCTCGGTCGATCGCCCGGACGAGGTGCCAACAACTTCATCAACGCGCTGAATGCCTCATTCCCCCAAGCCATACAA
>JAJAYH010000389.1 GCA_026786325.1 Alkalinema sp. CAN_BIN05
CCTTCTATCTTTGCTGATGTACCTTCTAGTTTCTGGGGTGCCGCTGCGATCGCAAAAGCAAACGCCATGGGCTTTATGGCAGGCTTCCCCGATGGCACCTTCCGTCCCGGTCAAAACCTCACTCGTGTACAAGCGATCGTAGCCTTAGTGAATGGTTTAGGTCTAACTGGTGGCGCATTAAACGTATTATCAACCTACAGCGATCGGGCCGGAATTCCCAGCTATGCAATTGAATCTGTTTCAACAGCAACACAACGTGGAATAGTTGTAAATTATCCAAATCTTAAACAACTAAATCCAAATCGGGATATGACCCGCGCTGAATTTGCTGGAGTAATGTATCAAGCATTAGTCGCCATCAATCGAAGCCCTGCGATCGCCTCTAACTATATTGTAAAACCTGATATTAGCCTAGTTCAATTCACAGATTTAGATTTACACTGGGCCAAGGACTTTATATTATCAATGGCAATGCAAGACTATATTCGAGGATATGCCGACGGAACATTTAAACCCGACGTACCTATCACCCGATCGCAATTCGCAACCATTGCCGCCCGTGCCATCAATCCCCCAGCTAGGCGTACCACTCAGAGCTTTAATGACGTACCGAATACACATTGGGCCAAAGATTCAATTGATCAAATAGTATCAGGTGGGTTTCTGGTCGGTGATGCCAGTGGGAAATTTTATCCAGATCAAAAGATGACTCGATTGCAATTAGTGCAAGCATTAGTCGCTGGCTTATCACTTTCGGGTGGTAACACAGCAACATTGGCTAAACTTACCGATCGCGCCAGCATTCCGGCAGATTCACAAACAACAGTTGCAACGGCCATTCAAAATCGTATTGTTGTGAACTATCCAGATGTCAACCAGTTCACCCCAAACCGTGAAGCAACGCGTGCTGAGGTAGTCGCAATGATCAACCAAACACTTAGCCGATCGGGCCGAGCATTGGCCGTGAATTCACG
The DNA here is from genome assembly GCA_026786325.1 of Alkalinema sp. CAN_BIN05. Taxonomy (GTDB): domain Bacteria; phylum Cyanobacteriota; class Cyanobacteriia; order Leptolyngbyales; family Leptolyngbyaceae; genus JAAFJU01. Next base: position 975 of record JAJAYH010000389.1, read on the forward strand.
CTATATTTTCGTGTAATACCAGATGTATTAGTCAATACTAAAGATCCCGATCCCCCTAAATCCCCCTTGGTAAGGGGGACTATGATAAGAGATAGACTGTATTGATTGAGTCTTATCTAGTTCCCCCTTTATAAGGGGGTTAGGGGGATCGGGACTGAATGTATAACTAACCAATTTTAACTTAGAACTAATCATGACGATCGATCGCTTCTCTGCATTTACAACTATCTCGACAGGTGGAAATCCTGCTGGAGTTTGGGTCGGTGACAACTTGCCTGACTCCAAAACTATGCAACAGATTGCAGCAGATATTGGGTTCTCTGAGACAGCATTTGTAGTCCCGAAGTCGGGTTTAAATCGTACAATTCGTTACTATAGCCCAGAAGGTGAAGTCCCGTTTTGTGGTCATGCCACGATCGCGACAGGTGTATATCTTGGCGAAGATCAAGGCGCTGGAACATACCAATTATCTACTGTTGTTGGTATTGTTCCAGTTGTTGTAAATCAATTAGAAAATGGCTATTGGGAAGCGGCATTAACGTCCGTCGAACCTCAGCAACGATCGATCGAAAATGCGATTCTACTAGAAGCACTAGAATTATTAAATTGGCAACTAGATGAATTAGATTTAGCATTACCTCCAAGCTTCGCCTATGCTGGATCATGGCATTTAGTTTTGGCAGTTAAGAACTATAATAGACTTGAACGATTGAACTATGATTTCGATCGGCTAAAAGCATTTATGATCTTGTATCAACTAACAACATTACAATTGATTTGGCAAGAAAGCTCCACCGTATTTCATGCCCGAAACCCTTTCCCCGTCGGTGGCGTAATTGAAGATCCTGCAACAGGTTCAGCCGCCGCCGCACTCGGTGGATATTTGAGAGCCATTGAATATCTACCCATTCCAACAAAGCTTCTAATTCGTCAAGGCGAAACCCTAGGCCGTCCCAGTCAATTAATCGTAGAGATTCCAAAAACCGGAGGCATTGTAGTGCGTGGGACCGCTGTCCGGTTATGATTCCACAACCCGTAGAACAATCTACTGATGGTCTAGTAATGCCATTATTAACCTGGGCACTGTATCCCATACATTAGTACCCGATCGCTCCCTTCTTCTATACTTTTCCAGATCCCTGTTCAAATATTTGCGCCCTAGCATTTACGATAGCCTGACCAGCATTAGCCAACTGCTTCAAAATGCCTGCGAAGATCAAGATGTCTAAGATATAGGCAAGTGGGCGATCGGCCAAATTAACCGCATCAAATTTCGGCTCATTCAGGCGCAGGACCAAGCGTGAGTCAACCTGAAAGCTTAAATTCATATCCCTTTGGATCGCGATGAGTATTCAGAAAAAACGTAAGTGACGCAATTACGATTCCGATGCTTACGCCAAACGGCAGTAGATTAGTTTCACCATCCCAACTCACCGCCTGTCCCAAAAACACAACGCCCAACACAACCACAACGACACTTATCAATCGAGCTTTGAGATCATCAATAGTCCGAATTTCCAGCCATTTGGGGACTTCGATATGTTCATCAATAAAGAGTTCATATAACCCCAAAGACGTAATATAAAATACAGTCCCCAACAAGAACAGATCAATCACTTCAATCATCGACACCACTAACTTTTTTCCCATCTTGCTAGAGATTTCACCTTGAGTAATGATTTGAGTTATGGAATGAAACGTGAGAAACCCACCATAAATTAGAATCGCAATTGAGGCAAGAAATGAGCAGATGACGGCAATTAATGATGAAAAAACGTCCTCCAGCAATGATTTGAGGCAATCTTCTTCTAGGCATAATTATTTGAAAATGAGGTAAGAGTACCTTCAAATCAAAGCATATTTCATTTTAATCCGATCGGAATCTATCTTAAAAGAATTCGACTCTTTGGTCCGATCGGTGAATCTTGACTATTTAAAACCACCCGATTCACTTCAAAAAATCGTGGATTCCCATTTAATAATCCAGCCAAATCCGCAGAATCAGCCTCTGCGATCGGGCTTCCTGGATTAGTTCCTGGATTAGTTGCAGTATTAGCTGGAACCGTAATCATTAACGAAACTGTGATACGGACGTGACTTAATTCAATGAATCATCATCTACTGTTGGAAATTCGATCGCATTTGCTGATATCCCATTATTAATTACGGCGGCTAATGTCAGAAAAACTCCAAATCCGTACAAGGATGTAAGGTGATTTCCAGAAATATATTTACCCAATAACCGGTTGAATCAGAATATCCCATTTGGGGAGTTCTGGATTGCGTTGTAGCCTCTGTTCAATCGCTTTCATTACGGTCTTTGATAATGCTACTCCCTTCTTATAGAACCCATTTGACATTAATAGGGTATAGTTAAATGACATGAAAAAGTTATAGCCTCCA
>JAJAYH010000390.1 GCA_026786325.1 Alkalinema sp. CAN_BIN05
AGAGATTTTAGAACCCGATCGCCGTAATGCTTAAAAATTGTTGGATTAGAAACCAGAAGAGCTTTTCGACCTAGAGGCTTAGGACTGTCTAGTTTTTCGGTCATCCAGGTACCGATCGAATCTAGGCTCCCAGGAGCAATGACGATCGAGTAAGGCTTATCGGGCAGAGCGACGGGAATGATGGATCGCATGATGATGAGGTAAGCAGGGGTTCTATTGTGCCACGTTGTGATCCGCTATAGTGCTGAAATCGTTGTATAGTCCTAAGTAGAGAAATGTCTAAGGAGATAGGAAAAATGGATTCTGCAATTTTGTTTGTTGTGTTTTTGGGCGGTTCTTTTGTAGTGGCGATCGGGCTGTTTAAAGTGATGCGCGGCATTAATCTGATTTAAGTTTTTCTGAACTACTTGATTTCCGCTCGTCTGCCATGTTGACAGAGGGCGGATTTTTTGTGAATTAGCTTGATCTCAGCCTAAAGTTAGGATTTAATTTCGTCCACACCGCAGGCTCTGAAAATATCGGAGAGGGTTGGAGCGATCGAAGTAAGACCGTAAGTTGAAGGGTTCACAATGTTTTGGTGCGTAAAATGTCTGTGGACAATGGAAAAACGATCCCAATCCGCCACTTCGATATTGAAGACTCGCAGAATTACGTCAATTAGCCAAGAGGTTAGTGGCAATTGGAAATAGATGCGCTGTTTTAGATATCCGCAAGATTCCTCAATCACCCGTTGAACAGTGTATCGATCGTGTCCCGTGACGATATCGCGACGATCGCCCTCACCCGGCGGATTATCTACCAAATGACAAACCACTTGAGCAATATCGTAGGCATGACTAAAGTGAAAGCTCGCATCTGCTTTTAAAAACCGGGCCAGTTTCATCCACTTGACCACATCCGGTAAGCCTGCGGTGATGTGTGACTTAGGAAAGCGGCTGTCTCCACCAAAAACCAAGGTGGGATAGATAGTTGTAATTTTGGATTTCAATGGCGATCGAAGTAGCTTCTCATGACATTGATACTTCGTCCGGATGTAATCGGTGCCAAGACTCCCAGCTTCAGAAAGAGGCTGATTGTCCCGGTTGAGAATGCTGGCGGTGGAGAAGTAGAGGATTTGTTCGCAACGATCGCTGGACAGCAGATCTATTAGTTCTAAGGTCTTAGTGACATTGATGGTGTAAGTCTCTTCTGCATCGCCCCAAGAAGTCGCGATCAAGATAGCACTGTCCATGGTCAGCAGCAACTCACGATGATCAGCGATCGCACGCATGTCGCCTTGAATGAGATGAATGTTAGGCCGAACTTGGGGATCAAATTTGAGTTTATTCGGATCTCGGACGAGGAGAAAAATCTCGTGGTCAGTGTTTCGGATGAGTTGATCTGCGATGTAGTGGCCAATGCAACCGCTGGCACCAGTCACGAAAATACGCTTTGAAGTCATGAGCCGAGGAATCGAAGAGAATGGAACCATTCAGAATTTACACCGTTCTTAGGTGTAAATTCTGAATTCCCTAGGTTGTTGTCTTAAATAAATTAATTTCATCGGGAAATTCATTAAAAAAGGTCAGATTAGAATTACATCTAGTCTGACCTTTTTTTACGGGATTGACGAGATTCGAACTCGCAACTTCCGCCGTGACAGGGCGGTGCTCTAACCAATTGAACTACAATCCCTTGCGTCTTAGACATCCGCGAGTGGCTCGCTTTCTTCTGACATATGTAATACTGCCAGATAGGAACGGGGTTTGTCAAACATTTTAATTGGGAATCTGGATTATGCGATCGATCGCCCTGATTAATGAACGGATTCAAGCGGGTCGGGCCGTGGTTTTGACGGTGGAAGAGGTGAAGGAACGCGTGCAGGATCAAGGGGTTCAGGCCGTAGCAGCGGCGGTGGATGTGGTCACGACTGGGACATTTGAGCCGATGGAGTCATCAGGAGCAATTTTGAATCTGGGGCAGACGGATCCACCGATTAAAATCCGACAATGCTGGATTGATGGTGTTCCGGCTTATGCGGGCTTTGGGGCTGTGGATTTGTACTTAGGGGCCAGCCAGATGGCGGAGTCGGGTAGTGATGGTGACGATGAGCTTGCCGGACGGCAACGAGGTGGAGGACATGTGATTGAGGACTTGGTGGCGGGTAAGGCGGTGTCGTTACGGGCAACAGGTCAGGTGACGGATTGCTATCCGAGATCTTCGTTTGAGACGACGATTACACGCGATCGGATTAATCAGTTCTATTTATTCAATCCCCGCAATCTCTATCAAAATTTCATTGTGGGCGTAAATGGTGGAGAACGTCCCCTTTATACCTATCTTGGAATACTTCAGCCACGATTGGGGAATGCTGTGTTTTCTAATCCGGGTTCAGTATCACCGTTGCTGAATGATCCAAATCTGGAGTCTGTTGGGATTGGGAGTCGAATTTGGTTGGCGGGTGCCCAGGGGTATGTGACGTGGGAGGGGACGCAACATTTTCCGTTGCAAAAGCGGTTGCCGAATGATACGCCTGTGGGTCCGGCGGCGACGTTGGCGTTGATTGGGGATGCAAAGCAGATGGATTCTAAGTGGCTCCGGGGTTGCTACTTTAAGGGCTATGGGCCGTCGATGATGTTGGGGGTTGGGGTGCCGATTCCGGTGTTGAGTGAGCAGACGATCGCGTACTGTTCAGTTTTAGATAAAGATTTGGTGGCTCCGATTGTCGATTTCTCGATTCCGCGCAGGGTTCGTCCGACGTTTGGGTTGGTGAGTTATGCGCAGTTGAAGTCGGGGAAGGTGAGTATTGATGGGCGGATGGTGCGGGTGGCTCCCTTAGCAAGTTTGTATTTGGCACGAAAGGTCGCGATCGCGTTGCAAGAGGAGATTCGATCGGGACGCTTTTTACTGTCGGAACCTGTGGCGAGTTTGCCCCGCGATCGGGTATTTATTCCGCAGGATATGCGAGGAAATTAGGGCCGTTGGTATGCGATCGAACATCATTGAGTTTTCGTTAGTGTCTTGAATCTTTCGTACTCTGGAGTTGAGATTTTTCAAGTTCTTTGGGAACGGGTGGGTTTTCTATTCTGTCTAGAAGGGTCATGAATGATTATCTATCTATTCATGGTAATACTGTGGTATTCGGAAGTGCAACGGCATCATCATCTATCGCATTAACTCTAAACTTTCCAGTTCGAGATAGTAATAGTCAGGAGATTGTGGTTTCTCCATTCTTCGGCGGCGGCATCCAATTTCGTAAGGAGGAAAGTACTTATATTTCTACGTTGGCTGTAGGAGGTGTGGATATTCCCATTAACAAATCCTTAACTGTACTGTCAGAGTACAAGCAGCATTCCCAAATACGGGAAAAGCTGATGTTGGCGAAACTGCGGGGATTGGCTATAGCTTTTAGCTTTTTCTAGAAAATTACAGTTCAATCCAATTTAACCACTAATTTGAGGGACTAGAATTCCGAGAATATGTAGAAATTTGTATTGGGTAGCTTGACTTCAATTTCAAGGCTAGCAATTCCCCACACCTCTAAAGTGGCATAACCGATCTTATTAAAGTACGTTAACGAAATGAAACGCATCACTCTTTAAATACATGAGTCCATAATTGATAGTGCTCCACGCTAAACTAAAGTTTGATAGCATGATTCTTGGTGTCTTAGTAATAAAGGTTCTGTATCCAATGACACAAGCAACTCTTCTTAAGCTTATCAGTCAGCTTGAAGTGCTTGAAATTGAAGAGCTTCAAAAGCTCAGTCAAGCAATAAAAGTTCGTCTTAGTACAGTAGACGAGTCGGATAAATTAGCTGGCTTTTACAGTTCTTTACTAACTTCAGGTTTAGTAAGCCACATAAAGCCAATCTGTTCGCAGCAACAACCTAGACTATCTTTGATCGAAATACAGGGCAATCCCATATCTCAAACAATTATTGAGGATCGTCGTTAAATGGCTATCTATTTTCTGGATAGCAGTGCATTATTAAGCGCTACATTCGTGAAACTGGCTCTAATTGGGTTTGCAATCTTTTTGATCCTAGTCTAGGTAATCAATTTTTTATTGCTGCCATTGCAGGTGTAGAGATCGTTTCTGCAATTACACGGAGAGCAAAAAATGGAAGCATTAATGTTGCAGATGCAATAGCTATCCGTAATCAGTTCAAGCAAGATTTCCAAGCCGAATATCAGATTATTGAAATTTCAGAGAACATAATTAATTCAGCTATAAATATTGCTGAATTGTATGCTTTGCGTGGCTATGATGCTGTTCAACTTGCTTCAGGGCGTGAATTAAATATGCTGTGTATTACGAATGGTCTGACTCTGATAAATTTTGTTTCAGCAGATAATGATTTGAATACTGCCGCATCGGGTGAAGGACTAATTGTAGAAAATCCGAGTAATTACACTTAATTCTTTAAAGCTTTCATACAGGGCCAACGATCGACTGAAATGACCTAAGCTCATTTCAAATTTGGAATTGTTAATTCCTTAGACCGTCACCCATCGATCGGTATCATTCGATATATGGCAAGCGTCCATGATCCGCTGAGAAACAACACCGTCTTTGAGAGAGGGCGACATAGGTTTTCCCGTTTGAATAGCTTGAACCCAGGCATCAACAACACGGGCGATCGGCGCAATTCGACCGTCATCGTAGGTTTTAGTAAATTCTAATGAGCTGGGGATTACAAGTTCCTGAAGGGGTTCGTTATTTTGACTGCCTAA
>JAJAYH010000391.1 GCA_026786325.1 Alkalinema sp. CAN_BIN05
CTTCAGGTATTTCTAGGACTTCAGGCACAATCGCAGGAATGGTACTAACTGTAGCGATCGGTATTTCTGTGAGAGGACTGGATTCTAATGCCACACTGTCCTCAACTGGAGCGGCTAAATCATCTACGACTTCAGGTATTTCTAGGACTTCAGACACGATCGCCGGAACGGTAATAACCTCAGCGATCGGTGTTTCTATGACAGTACTGGATTCTAATGCCACACTGTCCTCAACTGGAGTGGCTACACTGAGTGCAGTATTGAGTTGAAACTCTAAGCTCAAACGAATGCGTCCCACTTGCCAATCGGTAGCACCGGGCTGCAAGATTTCACAAGGAATTCCTTGCTTCATCAGCGCATTAACTTCGGAAAGGTCCATGCCAGACTCGGTGCAAGCAGTTTGGATCTGCTGTAAAATCGTCTGAATCCGAAGAGTCGATTCGTTTTTAAATAAAGATGCGTTCTCCTGAAAGCCTTCAATGTGAATGACATCTTTAGTAGAGAGCAGTAATGTTGCTTGCTGGGTCATACCGAGGTGATCTCCATAGGATTGGTTTGACTTCAACGTGCCCACGGGAGATCTAGAAATTACCAAAGAAGGGTGTCCTATTCAAAACATCAGTGGATTCTCGGATAAATGTAGTAATTTTTCTTAAAGTTCCCAAATCTCAGGAAAATTAATGGCATAATTATCCTAAGGTTTGGGAACTTTAAAGATAGTATGTGCCTATTGAGAATTCTTTTTAATGCTCATAAAATCCCTGAATGAAACAAGAGGTAAATCGCCAATAGCATCTAAGCCCATGTAAGGCAACGCTTGCGATCGATTGGAAGCAACTCAGCCAGTTATCGGAAGGGAATCGAGAATTTGAAGTGGAGTTAATTAAGCTCTTTTTTGTGGAAACAAAGACTCAACCTAGCCTCATCACTACTCCAACCATTAACCCAGTGGATCGTAGAAATTCTGAATTTCTTAGAATGGTGAATTCACTGCAAAAACACTAATTTATGCTCGAAAGATCAAAATTCTGTTATCCCTTTAAAAAATTAATCCTGAGCTTACAAAATCCTTATGACATGCGTCTAGAATCTGCGCTATAACCAATGAGGATATCCAATATCACACTGGTTATAGCTGCCTTCTACCATGAGAATTGAACAGGTAAGTTTTAGGGCTAATCCCGATCGATTTAGGGTTAAGTCAAAGTTATCACGAGGTAATCGTGCCCGGATTTTATTAGGAGTGGCGACTCTTGCTTTAAGTTTGATTATGTTGCGCCTGATCCAGCTCCAAGTTGTTCAGGGCCAATATCATCACGATCGCGCTCAACACAATCGTATTCGTCCCATTCCCATCGTGTCCGATCGGGGCAAAATCGTCGATCGTTCTGGACAAGTGCTTGCGGCTAACCAAATTACCCGATCGATTTACCTTTATCCTCGGGATCAACCTAAAGCAGAATGGCAAAAAACTGCCGAGTCTCTTGGGAAAATCTTGGCGGTCGAACCCAAGAAAATTTTAGATGAATTAGAAAAAGCAGGCTATCAGTCGGCTGTACCAGTAAGAGTTTATCGCAATCTAAAACCCGAAGCCTTTGTAGCGTTAGCCGAAGGGCCACGTATTCCCGGTTTAGAAATTCAATCCGATGCCAGTCGTGTTTATCCTAATGGTGCAATGGCGGCCCACTTGCTTGGATACATTGGGGAAGCAACAGAAGAAGATGTGAAAAAGCATCCTGACTTTCCACCGGGAATGATTGTCGGGCAAATGGGCATTGAACGATCGGCAGATGATGAACTACGTGGCACCTGGGGCAACCGTTTAATTGAAGTAGATGCGACAGGCAAGGAATTACATGTACTCGGAGTTCAGCAACCTGTTCAAGGTCAACCGTTACAATTGACGCTGGATCTCAAATTGCAAAAAGCGGCAGAATTAGCGCTTGCGGGTCGTCGTGGTGCAGCGGTCGTTATAGATGTCAAAACTGGAGCCATTCTTGCGATCGCTAGTGCCCCGACCTTTGATCCCAATCTATTCATCCGTAAGATTTCTCAGCGAGATTGGGACAGCTTACAATCTGATCAAAAACCATTGATCAACCGGGCATTACAACCCTATCCACCCGCCAGCACCTTTAAAATTGTCTCTACCATAGCAGCCTTACAATCTGGTAAATATCAACCGGATTCCACGATCGCCACGTCCGATTCAATCAATGTTGGTGGGACTGTTTTCAATGAGCATGGCAGTAGTCATGGCGTTATTGGATTTAAAGAGGCGTTGGCGGTGAGCAGTAATACATTTTTCTATCGAGTGGGTTTGGAGATCGGGCCAGAAGAAATGAAAAAATGGGGTGAAAATCTTGGCATTACCCGAAGTCCATTAGATCTTGATGGCGGCGGCGATGGTGGATATTTGCCGACTCCTGCATCCAAGGAAAAGTATTACAAAGAGCCTTGGTTTGGTGGCGACACGGTGATGACGGCGATCGGTCAGGGATTGGTGCAGGTTACGCCCCTGGAAATGGCCGTGATGATTAGTGCTATTGCAAACGGTGGCAGACGGGTCAAACCAGATCTCCTGGAGATCCAAACCAACCTTCCACAGATGCAGCCGGAGTATACTGTATTGTATCGTAGCAGCCTAAATTTCTTTAAAGATGGTCTGGTTGCCGTGGTGTATGAAGGCACGGGCCAAAGTC
>JAJAYH010000392.1 GCA_026786325.1 Alkalinema sp. CAN_BIN05
ATCAAACTCAGTCCCGATACCGATCGCCTGGAATTCGCCAGGTCACCTTAACGCTGCATCCCGACCAGCACGATCTGCAAAAACAAAATGCTGAATGGTTAGCCCATCGTCGTGGCCGAGTTGACCGATCGCAAATTACATTCCAAATTGTGGGCATTGATTCAATAACTCGCCAAAGTGCCACAGTTCAGCGGCAGTTTTTAGATTCTCTTCGTGCTCTCGGTCGCCATTATGCTCAATGGGATCTGAATCTTGTTCTATGGGTGACAAAGCCTTGGTTTCACAGCATTCGTCAATCGGCTCCTGAATTTTGGCGTTGGCATACTGGAATCTTTGATCTCACAGATCAAGATCCGCACCCGGAAATGCAACGCTCAGAAGACGATCGGATCTCCTCAAATTCCGCTGAACCGCTGGCCGAAACAGTTCGATTGAACGACTTGACTGAAGCATTTACGGCTGAATGGCTCACGGTCTCTTCAGATTTGGCGCTGACTGAAACAGTCCATAACCTTGCATTACTTCACCAAGAATCCGCTGATGATCAGACGCTGGCTGAGGTATATCACACCCTGGGCAATCACTACCGAGACCATCCTAGTCCCACCCAAGAAACCTTTAGTCTTGGCATTCGTGCTTACCAAGAAGCCCTCCAACTCCAGCCCCAAGAGCCTAACAATGCGATCGTTGCCGACTTACTTAATGATCTAGCCAATCTGCACTGGATGCGATCGCGTCAGCAACCCGACTCAACTCAACTTGGAATAACTAAACGCCAAGATCTCGAAACCGCCGTTGAGCATTACCAAAAAGCGATCGCTCACACGGATGAAATGCAGGACCCCCAGCGTTACATCATGTTGCAAAATAATCTCGGTTCAACTTGGGGGGAATTGGCCCAAAATGTGGATGCGGAGACTTACTTACCCCATTCTATTTTGGCCTACGAGTCGTCCCTGAATGTTCAAACTGAATATCAAGATGGTCAGCGCCGTGCCAATACTGAAAACAATCTCGGTGCCGCCTATTGGACCTTAGCTCAGTATCAAAAACCTGAGGCTCCGGCACTTCAACAAGCGATCGCCCATTACAGCAATGCGCTTGAGTTTTATGATGCTGACAACTATTCCATGCCCCATGCCATGATTCAAAACAATCTCGGCACCGCATTCTGGAATTTATCTCAATGTAAAATGTTGGCGCGCTACAGTTCTGAAAACTCCCAAGACTTACTCATTCATGCCATTGCGGCCTATAAAATCGCATTGTTTTACCGCACTCCCGAAGCCCTATCCCTCGGTTATGCAGCCACCCAAAATAACCTCGGCACCGCCTACTGGAGCCTCGCGACCGATCGCTTGACCCATCCAGACGAAATCGGTGACATTATCCAATTGACCATTGTGAGCTATCAGGCATCATTGACTATGGTCGAAGCCCTGACTGAATCTGGGTCCGTCAACTTCAGCTTTGATCCTTTTGCGACCCACTACAACCTCGCCACTGCATTTAATAGTAGTATCAAGTACATCACCAGCGACTATGACAACTCACTCCAGAAAGCCTTCGCTCATCACCTGATTGCATGGCAAGGATGGAAAAATCAGCCAGATCAAGCCACCGCTGCAATAGATGGTTTAGTTCAGGTCTTGCGAACTGCGCACGATCGGTTAGGCCGAGATGTTCAGAGCAAACTACTATCGAGTTTGCCACCACAGTTATTGACCGTTGTAATGCCGAAGGTTTGACGTTTAGGAATTAGGATTAGGCCAACTCATCCATCGGCGGAATCCCGATGACTGAAAATGGCAATGCCTTACCCTGATTAGCCAGTTGGCGGACAAGCGGAACCTGGGCGGACTCACAGCCTAAAATCAACAAACTTGCTTCTTCTTGACAAGCAACTTCCATCAATTGTTCTCCCACTTGTCCAAATCGCAAATGGGTCTTTAAAGCACCACGCCATTCTTCCGCCAGACACCGCGCCTGCCACAAAATCCGATCGGCTTGTTCAAACTGCCGAGATTTTTCCAAGACTTCTTGGCGAATGGAAGGCTGTTGAGGCATCGCTAGCACGGATGTTCGGCCTCTTGACGATCGAGAAAAGCGGGCGGGACTTACAGTCACTAATTCTTCTGAAACATAGACCATTTGTACGGTCACTTGTTGACTTGTGGCAATTTTGGTTTGGTGTGCGATCCATAGGGTCAGATCTAATGCCGCCTGACTTTTCATGGAACCCGAATAGCCTACGACTAAGTTTACAGCCGTCAACGGTGAGAGTTCTAAGGTGCGACTGGGAATCAGCAACATCTTGCTTACTAAGTCCGATCGATCGAGCGTCGCTTGAAGCCGAGCCAGCATGGATAAAACATTCACAGTTCAGACCTCTTCAAAAGAATGAGATGGATGAGAGATGGTTTTTGCCTGAATCAATCTCTCGCATTTCCAAAGAATTGAAAAATGAAAGATGAGATAGATCAAGATCTAAGAAAATCATTCGACTGATTCCTAGGAGCTATTCAGGTCTAACGCGATTATTTCAAAATTGCCACAAAGATAAATTTTATTGGTAACCAAACATACCGAATAGTTAGCGAACTGGAGTTGTCTGTGTCATTGTGCGTTTACCTGGGAATGGCACGATCGTCTATCAACAATACTTAAATAAAAGTATGGTACTTTCATACTTAAAACTGTTGCCTGCACAACAAAGTTGAATCTGGATATAAATGCTATAAACAAAAAGCATTTAATGATCACGCTACGACTCTATGTCAACTTTGTATCCTGATTCATTATAGCGCAGTCGTCGATCGTGTAGAAGATATACAACGATTTATGAAGCTTTCTCTAGATGGTGAATCTATTCAGATTTTAATTATATTTAAAAAATTGGTATAAGGAGATCGAAGAATTCTAAGTAATTTATCATCTACCAGATTTTTGTCATCTTCAATCCAAAACCTGATAATTCCGGCTCACAGTTGACCACCTCAGGATTTTTCAATAGCTCAAATACAAGATTGGGGCGATAAACATATACATTGCAATTTTTTCGATCTATCAATAATCCTAACTGTACGCCCTGTTCAATGTATTCCTGCATCTTCTCTTGCAAACTGTTCAATGTATCGCTAGAAGAGCGCAATTCAATTACAAAATCAGGTACGATCGGTGCAAAGGAAGCTTGTTCTTCTGGAGATAAGGCATTCCAGCGATTGGACTGAATCCAAGACGTATCAGGCGATCGCATTGCTCCATTTGGCAACGTAAACCCAGTACTGGAATCAAACACTTCTCCAGTACCATCAATCTCTGCCCAATTAAAGACTTGAGCTGAAATTTTGAGATTACGATTTCCAGTATCTGAAAAAGTGGGCGACATAACAATGATTTCTCCGATCGAATTCCGCTCAATTCTCAAGTCACGATTGATACAACAAAATTGATCAAATTCTGCATCACTCATCTTGGGCAGCAGCAATGGCGAAGGTAAGTCTAGCGGCAAGGCCCGTAGTGATGCATTTACGATTCCTAAGTTCAGAAGTAGGCTAGTCATGAGGCTTCTAGCTCCAAAAATGAAAAGTTGTTATACGATCGTACCAAAAATAATCCTATTTGGAGATAAGACCCAAATAGGATAAATAAACATTTAATTGAACCACTATTACTCGGCTGGGGCGATCGGTAATACGTTAAATCCTTCTATGTTGCGCCGAAACCCTTCGACTGCTTCGTTATATTGAATACTCATCACTGCCTCGACATTCTCATGGGGACGGGGAATGACGACCCAAGTGACTAAGTGCCCACCCGCTGTGTTTTGGGCGGCTTCAACCCCGGCTTGCATGGCCATATTTACATCCGAAACATCACCACGAATGTTGATGGTATAGCGCGCACTGCCCGCCCGCACATAGCTAACGAGTGTCACCCTTGCAGCTTTCACCATGGCATCCGATGCTGCCAATACGGGCGGGAATCCAATAGTTTCGAGTGATCCAACTGCCTTTGTCATTCCGCCGCTCCTAAAGTACGCCTCTAAAATACGTGTCTAAACTCTGTCTAGAGACGCTGACCATTGATCATGCTGTAGCCATTCACGGCTGCACGGAAAACTTC
>JAJAYH010000393.1 GCA_026786325.1 Alkalinema sp. CAN_BIN05
ACATTGGCAAGCGTGATAATTATGGAGAGATCAGAAATGGGCCGCCATTGGGTTATTTCCCGGCTTCGTTTGAGAGTGCTAATGTAGTCTCAGGATATCTAAGCTAAGTACCAAACCCTTTTGGGCATAGATTCCAGTCAAAAAGCTTCAAGCTATACTTTAAGGATAGGAATTACCTCACCTTTTAAGTCCTGTTTCGAGCAGTCGGCGATCACTATATTGACAGGAAGACTTGGTACAATGGTTCAAAAGATTGCCTTATTTAACCACAAGGGCGGAGTTAGCAAGACTACAACCACCTTTAACTTAGGTTGGATGCTTGCCTCGAAAGGAAAAAGAGTAATTCTTGTGGACAGCGACCCACAATGCAACCTTACGGGTATGGCTTTGGGAGAGGAAACTGAGGATGATGAGGCGAGAATTCAAGAAATCTATAATACAAATTCAAATATAAAGACAGGACTGGCCCCAGCATTCGAGTCGCAGCCAAGGGCGATCGAAGCCGTTGATTGCATTCCAGTAAAGGGACGCGATGGTTTATTTCTGTTGCCTGGTCACGTTGGATTTGCTGAGTACGAAGTAACACTAGGTATTGCTCAAGAGCTAAGTGGTTCGATTCAAGCTCTTAAAAACTTACCAGGCTCTATCAATGATTTATTTGAGAAGACAGCAGCTAAGTTTAATGCAGATTATATGTTGATTGACATGAGTCCCAGCTTAGGCTCAATCAACCAAAATTTACTGATGATCAGTGATTTCTTTTTAGTACCTACTACTGCTGATTTTTTCTCTGTAATGGCAATTGACTCTTTATCTAAGGTTTTACCAAGATGGCATTCCTGGGCTAAGTCAGCAAGTTCACTTCAAATTTTAAGAGAGGCGAATTATCCCTTTCCTGATGTTGATCCGCGTTTCTTAGGAACGATCGTTCAAAACTATCGAATCATTCGGGGTAAAGAAACGGCTGCATTTCAAACCTGGATAAAAAAAATCGAAGAAGCTGTCTCTAATAAGCTGATTCCAATTCTCGATCAAAATAATATGTTGCTGCCGAATCAGACTTACAAAGGTCAGGGAATACAAGAACATTTCTCTCTTGCAAAGATTTCTAATTTTAATAGTCTGATTGCCCTTTCCCAAGAACATCGAACTCCAGTTTATGAGTTGACCCCTCAGCAGTTGGGGCAGACAGGAATTGTTTTGACTAATAATCAGGGAAAACAGGAAGATTTTAGAAAAACTTTTTCAGATTTAGCAGATAAAATTATTGGACTAAGTTCCGAAAGTCCCGTATATGCAGTCAGCGCTTGACCAGTTTCGCATCAGCATTAGTCGTGTTCGAGACCTAATTGCACTTCATAATTCTGTCAAAGCTCAAGCTACAGGCGCGCTTGATGTGTCAGATATGTTGCGTGCTGCGCTAGTTCTGTCTGTAAGCGCATTGGATTATTATGTGCATGAAGTTGTGACCTTAGGAATGCTAGAAATCCATCGAGGACACCGTTCTGAGCCAAAATCTTCAGGAAATACAACTCAATCAGCATTCTCACGCTTTTCAGTATCATTGGGTAGTGCACGTCAAGATAGGCTGACAGCCATCGATATTGCTTCTTGGCTTGAGGCTGAAATTCAACAAACTCAAGGATATGAATTTCTCGACCAGCCTCAAACGGTTTCAAATTTAATTCCTACAATATCAAGTAGCATTCTGACTAAACTAAATAATACCTCTTGGTTAGAAAATGAAATTAGGGAGCGTCTTGGATACCAAAGCTTTCAACAAGCAGATAAAATTGCTGAGGCGATTAGATATATCTCCGATAAAAAATTGTGGGATGAGGTAGAAAAACAGATAAATAAACCCGCAAAAGGTATTAAGCAGCAACTAAATTCAATTGTCGATCGGAGAAATAAAATCGCCCATGAAGCCGATATAGATCCAACTTTTAATATTGGAAGTCGATGGAATATAGATAAGGTACTTGTTGGTGATGCAGTTGACTTTATTGAGATACTTGTTGAAAGCATCCATCAGGCATTGTGAAAGTAGTCTATGCTATGAGCCAACGAGCAAATCATTGAAACGGTGGAATAGAGTTTATTAATTGGATGAAAAAGTTGTTAGCCGCCCCTGAACTCAATCGATCGTTGGAAGGCATCTTTGACCCAACGCACTTGACTGGGTAGGTTTAGCGCCCGAAATGAACCAATAGCCGTTCCTTTATCTTGACAAGCCTGTTCTGCATTCCCCATTTTTTGATAGGTGAGACCGCGCTGGGCATAGGCTCCGGCAAGATCACATTTGGCATCAATCCGATCGAGGATAACGATCGCTTGAGTATGCCGTTCGATAGCCTTGTCCAACTGCCCCAACACCCGGTAAATCTGGGCGGACCCATCCAGTGCTTTGGCTTGAATTTCGATAAAATCAGCTTGTTCCGAGTGGGTAAGGGCTTCGTGAAACAGTTCGAGCGCGGCTTCTGGATCGCCAAGATTTCGATAGGTGTGACCCAGGAAGACCAAACTATAGGTGCGGCCCCAGATATTTTCGGGTGGGGAAAGAGTGTAGTGATTGATATGGCGGATGTAGTCAAGGGCGATCGCTTTATCTCCCCAGCCAGAATATAAATAAGCAAGACAACAGGCCGCATAGCGTTTGTAGGAGATCGACTGGGCTTTGAGGGCTTCATCGTAGGCATCGCGAAATTCTTGAATTGCCGCTTCGATGTCCCAACAATCTCGATGGCAAAGTCCTAGGTTGATAAGAGACGAGATTCTCAACTGGGGCAGGAATTGTCGATCGGCGATCGCCAGTGCTTCACGGTGATAGCGCACAGCTCGGACGATTTCTCCCGTATGACGGTAGGTGTAGCCCAAGAGATTATATAAACAGCCTAAATGAATACCAGGTTCTGCTTGGCTAAGAATCAGTTCGGCAGTTTCGATGATTTGCTGGAGCGATCGAAACCGATACAAAATCCACCCGAGAGCCAGATCGCCGCCCCACAGATTAGGCAACGGCATCATCAGCACCTCAGCCGCTTGGTCGTAGTCTTTGATCTCTAGGAAGTGATAGTAGGCTTCGAGGGTGGGGCGAGTATCGTCAAAGGTCTTGATGCGAGTTTGATGATGGGTGAGCCAGAATGCAGCGGCTTTTCGGTGGGCCAGTTCCCAGTCGGTGGTGTGGTGTAAGCGGTGATGGGATTCAGCATGGACCATTGGGTGTAACCAGAAAATTTCACCATGGCGCGATTCAACTAGTGCAAAGTTTTGCAAGATCCGAATGGTGGCGGTTTTCTGAGCTTCTGGGACATCCCACAATAGAGCTTTGACCCCTTGAAGCGTGATGTGGGAAGGGTTTTGGTAACGGTAGCTACCGAGGCGATAGAGTAGTCTGTAGGCAGCGGGCTGCTGGGTTTCGAGTTTGTTGAATTGGTCGGCGACAAGTTCTTGCATTTGGCCTTCATTCCAAAGGTTTCGATCGCAGCATTGCCAATAGGCTTCTAGATTATTTTCGTAGCGATTGCGGATTTCACTTTTGAGAATGTTCATAGCCGTCACATTTCCGCCGCAATTTCTCCAAATTTCCGCTAAGGTCCGATCGCCTGCTTCTCCTTGAATTTCGATGCCATGGTGGGTGAATATGGTCTGCCAAGACTGCTGAGAAAGCCCCTTTAGTGAAAAGACAGCGGGCGTTATCAGACTCTCTTGGCAACATTCTCGACTAGTAATTAAGGTGAGGTGGCGCGTCCCGATGTCGCTGAGGATACGTAATAGGTAGAGGTACGATCGTAAACTTCCAGTTAAGTGACCGCTACCGTCCAGCGCCGCATCAAAATTGTCGATTAAAATACCCACGGGATTGGGCGCAATCTCAAGACAATGGCGAAGTCGCTGGAGATTAGTATGAAAATCGAGTCCGACTTCTTCGTTAAAATCACGCTTGAGCCATTCTTCTACTAAACTTTCGGCGGAGGGAATGTATTGGGATTCAGCAGACATCCAAGCTGTGAGAATGAGACGAAATTCTCGTAATTCCAAATAGCGTCGGGCGAGCCGAGTTTTTCCCATGCCGCCTTCTGCATGGATCAAGATGATGGCTGATTTTTCCTGTTTCCAAAACCGATCGATTTGGGCAATTTCTTCATCTCGACCAAAAAAGGATGGATCCACTATTTGCTGATTGCTAGGAGGATCTAGAAGAGCGATCGGCCCTGGAGAACCCGACGACGAATCCTTAGATATGGGGTCGCTAAGGCTGAGAAGATAGCGCTCTACATTGGTTTTTAGGGTGCTTTTATTGACGGGACGCTGGAGTAGTACAGTGAGTTTTTTAAAGAGTTCTGCTCCCAGCTCCCGCACGTAGTCGTCATCGTGGTTGGTCTGGGCCGCAATTTTGGTATAGGTTAGCCTTTCCCAGCAACCCAGGAAAACCTCGCAATGAATATCTTTGAGACATTCTCCCGTGGCGTTGGTGTGCCAAGTATTGATTAACTGAAGTGCTGTCTCCGAATTCATGGGGTGATGCGACATGGGTAGATCCCTATCTTGGCATAATACTACTAGCTATACTACTAGTGTAATACGAGTTTCCAATGGGTGTGGCTCAGAATTAGATCAGTCGAGATTTAATGATTTTTAATCCCTAAAAATTCATTAAAAAAGCTAATGAAAAACAGTGAGATTTCGGTCAAATCCCACTGCATTCTTTAATTAACTAACTAACAAGTTATTGTCCAGATTGAGTTAGATGTCTAAATTAGATATCTAAGTCGGCCATATTCATGCGAGATCCGTAGGTTTCAATAAACTCACGACGTGGTGCAACCCGATCGCCCATCAACATCGTAAAGACCCGATCGGCTTCGGCAGCATCTTCAATCTCAACCCGTTTCAAGGTCCGGGTTTCAGGATTCATCGTGGTATCCCAAAGCTGGACTGGCATCATTTCACCCAATCCCTTAAAGCGTTGAATGTTGTAGTTTGCATTGGCGGGGAATTCGGCAATCCGTTGCTTCAAGTCCCGCTCGCTATAGCAATATTGATGCTGTTTTCCGCGCTCTAATTTGTACAATGGCGGACATGCGATGTAGACAAATCCACGATCGACCATTTCACGCTTGTAACGATAGAAGAATGTTAGCAATAGGGTTCTAATGTGCGCCCCATCTACATCCGCATCGGTCATGATGATGATTCGGTGATAGCGAAGATTGGCCACATCAAATTCCTCGCCTTTGATTCCTAGCCCCAAAGCCGTAATCAGCGCTTGAATTTCAGTATTTTTGTAGATTTTGGAATCGTCAGTTTTTTCAATGTTGACGATTTTTCCGCGTAATGGAAGAATCGCTTGGAACTTACGATCGCGACCTTGCTTGGCCGAACCGCCAGCCGAATCCCCTTCCACGATGTAAATTTCGGATTCAGATGGATCGCGAGAAGCACAATCGGCGAGTTTACCGGGCAATGTTGACGATTCTAGAACTGATTTACGACGGACTAGATCGCGGGCAGGTCTAGCGGCTTCAGCGGCGTTAAACGACTGAATGGCTTTTTCTAGAATGGTATCGGCAATTTGCGGACGGAATTCTACATACTCGGTTAGGACTTCGCTAACAATAGAATCCACGATTCCCCGAACTTCACTATTTCCCAGCTTAGTTTTGGTTTGGCCTTCAAATTCTGGATCCGGAACTTTGACCGAAATCACCGCTGTCAGACCTTCCCGGATATTTTCCCCGGCCAAATTCGACATGTTTTCCTTGAGCTTACCGCGCTTACGGGCAATAGAATTCAAGGTCCGAGTCAGAACCGTTTTCAGCCCTTCTAAATGGGTTCCGCCATCGATCGTACGAATGTTGTTCGCAAACCCGAGAATGTTGTCGCTGTAGGAATCCACGCACCATTGCAACGCGACTTCAACTTGTACATTGTTCTTTTCAGAATTAATGAAAATAACTTCTTCATGTAAGTGTTGTTTTTCACGGTTCATGTAGGCGACGTATTCTTGAATTCCGCCTTCATAGAGATATTCTTCAATGCGGAATTCACCGTTTTTTGTCGCACTCGATCGTTTGTCGGTGAAGATAATCCGAACGCCCGCATTCAGATAAGCCAGCTCTTTCAACCGCCCAGACAACGTACCGTAATCAAACTCTACCGTCTCCGTAAAGATTGTATTGTCCGGCATAAAATGAACTTGGGTTCCAGTTTGGCTACCCGCGCCATCTTTAGCCGCCAAATCTCCCATGGAAATCCCGCGTTCAAAACGTTGCGTATGAATCTTCTGATTACGCCACACCGTGACATCAACCCACTCAGAAAGCGCATTCACTACCGAAATCCCAACCCCATGCAATCCACCGGAGACCTTGTAACCGCCATTCCCGAACTTTCCGCCCGCATGGAGAATGGTCATCACTGTTTCCAGCGCAGACTTTCCAGTTTTACTATGAATATCAGTTGGGATGCCGCGTCCATCATCTCGAACGCTAAGAGACCCATCTTCGTGAATAATCACGTCAATATTTTTACAGTAACCTGCCAATGCTTCATCAACAGAGTTATCCACAACCTCGTAGACTAGATGATGCAATCCGCGTGGCCCCGTCGTACCGATGTACATTCCTGGGCGTTTACGGACTGGCTCAAGTCCTTCGAGAACTTGAATCTGTTGAGCGCCGTAATCTTGAGTCATGAGGTGTGTGCTCCGTCTAGGCAGATTTGAGGTTAAAAAAACAGTCTGAGAACATCTCTTTCAGGGAAATGCCGTGAGAACGTTCTTAACGCTTTAATATAACAAGCATCTCTAGAATTCTAACATGAAAGGGTTGTAGACGATTTTGAGAGGCTCTGAGAAGCATTTTGTACAGGTATAGGGACGAGGCTATGATAGATGACGTGACAGACGACGTGACAGTGAATCAAGATTGGGGTCCGATCGTCCAAGCCGCTACGCCAAGACACAATCCACTCAATAATTCAAATGTACTAGATGAAATTGTACCAGAATTTCCTCGTGGACTAGTAACGATTTGTGGGGCGACGGCAACGGGGAAGTCAGGGTTGGGGATAGCTGTTGCCCGCGAGTTAGGGTCCATCATTATCAGCGCGGACTCTCGGCAAATTTATCGTGAGTTCGATATTGGTAGTGCCAAGGTGACACAGGCGGAGATGGCTGGGATACCTCATTATCTGGTGGATGCTTATGATCCGACAGAGACGGTCTCGGCGGCTATGTTTCAAGACCAGGCCAATCAAATTTTGTCGAAGGCTACTTTGCCGTCAGATGTGCCGTCAGCTTTGCCATTACTAGTCGGTGGAACCGGATTATATTTACGAGCAATTACCCACGGAATGCAGATTCCTCGCGTCCGACAACATCGGGAATTACGATCGCAATTGGAAGCCTTGGGCCAAGGTTTGTGTTATCAATTACTTCAGCATTTGGATCCAAAAGCCTGTCTTAAAATACACGGCAACGATCGGATTCGGACCGTGCGAGCTTTGGAAGTTTTTTATGTGACTGGGATTCCCATGAGCGATCAGCAGGGCGAAATACCACCGAACTATCCGATTTTGCAGATTGGGCTAAAGTCTGAATGTTTGAACGATCGAATAGTCCGGCGAACAAGGCAAATGTTTGAACTGGGGTTTATGGATGAAGTCCAGAATTTAGTCGCGAAATATGGTGATGATTTGCCGTTATTGAACACCTTGGGTTATCAGGAAGTGAGACAGTACTTGCGCGGTGAAATAACGTTAGAAGAATCGGAATCATTGACCGTCATGCACACGAGACAATTTGCAAAACGACAACGCACTTGGTTC
>JAJAYH010000394.1 GCA_026786325.1 Alkalinema sp. CAN_BIN05
GATCTCCCCGAAGACACGCTGGTAGGAAGTTTGGCGCAAGTACAGGAATTTCTCCCGCAGGTTGGTGACTATTTTGCCAAACAACCGGGCGGCGAAGAAGTATTCACGGTATTAAACACGTCAAGTGTGATTGATGGTGCGATCGTCTGGATTCCAAAGGATCAGATTGTTAATACTCCCGTTCATTTGTTATTTGTTGCGACTGGAACAGCCGAATTTTTAATTCAACCGCGTGTATTAATCGTTGCGGGTTCTGGAAGTGGTGTGACTGTAGTGGAGGATTATGTCACGTTAAACGATCGTGCTTACTTCACCAATAGCGTTACAGAAATTCAAGTTGATAGCAATGCCAAATTGAATCACATTCGTATTCAACGAGATAGCAAATCTGCATTTCATATTGGCAAAACGGCTGTCTCTCAAGCGCGAGATGGCCAGTATTCTGGGATTGCTGTGAACTTTGGTGGGGCGATCGCACGACACAATTGGGAAGTTTATTCTAATGGTGAACAAACCCATTCTGAATTATTAGGATTAAGCTGGATAACCGACGATCGGACTAGTGACACTCATAGTTTGATTGCATTTAGTAAACCCCATTGCACCGCTAAACAAATCAATAAATGTATTGCCGACGATAAATCGCACGGGATTTTCAATGGTCGTATTTGTGTTCCCAAACTCGCACAACAAACTGATGCCGCGCAATTGAGTCGTAGTCTTTTGCTATCACCCAAAGCTCGCATTGACACAAAACCACAACTCGAAATCGTGGCGGACAATGTGAAATGTGCCCATGGTGCAACCGTGAGTCAACTTGAAGATGATGCCGTATTCTATTTGCAAAGTCGTGGAATTGATTCGGAATCGGCTCGTAAGTTATTGACCTATGCGTTTGCGACAGAAGTGATCAATGAGATTAAGATTGATTCATTACGGACTAAGTTGCAGGGAATGGTGCGATCGGTTACTGAGGCTTGATTCGATCCCCCTAACCCCCTTAATAATAAGGGGGACCGGAAGGAGAATTGAGAATTAAAACCCATTCAGGATGAGATCTGGAGTTTTTAGCCGATATCAATTACTCTTCTTTTAGGACTTTTAAGAACTGAAAGTAAGAGTAGTATGTTAAAACTCGATCTTAGCCGCTGGCAACAAACGGCAGAACACTTACGAGAACTGGCATTGAGCGCAGAGCATCCCCGGTCCATTAGCCCTGGTATTCGAGCAAACCGGAGGCCATCCCCCCTTTGTCCACCCTCGTTAAACTAGACTTAGACCAGGTGATTCGTCAGGCGTTAGAGACCGCTGCGACTCCACCTCAAACTCGCACTGAACCCGCTTTACCGTGCTGGACGCTCAAGCGTCTCGTCCTTCGCCTCTGGGAGAAATTTCAAATCAAATGTTGCCGCAATACCGTGCGTCAAGTGCTGAAATGTTTAGGGTTTTCTTGGAAGAAAGCTCGAAAACTACTCAATAAAGCCAACACGGAAAAGCGGCTTGCCTATCTCGAAGTCCTCAAAGGATTAATGAAAAAGGCATTGGACCAAGACCATTTGCTGGTATTTACTGACGAAGCCCATATTCATTTGGATACCGATGAGGGCTATGGTTGGTCGATTAAAGGAGAACGGTTTTGGATTAGTTCCTGTTCTCCTGGACTGAAAAAAGTCTCATTCTATGGAATTTACATATACAACCTGGGCCAAGTCCGCATCTGGCCCTATGACCGGGGAAATGGGGTCAACACGATAGATGTTCTAAAGCGGCTGCGCAATGAATTTCCCGACCGTCCGATGACGGTGGTTTGGGATGGTGCGCCCTATCATCGTTCTCAAGCGGTCTTCGACGTGGCAGCGGAACTGAATATAGATATTCAGCGATTACCCGCTTATAGCCCTGATTTTATGCCCGTTGAGCATCTCTGGCAATGGTTACGTGAGGATGTCACGTATCACACCTGTTTTCAGAGTCAGACCGATTTGATTAAGCAAGTCGCTGTCTTTCAAACCCAAATCAATCAAACGAGTTTAGCGATTGTTGACCGTTTATGGATGAAAAATCACCTGGTTCTAACGGAGGAGAAACTACGGGTCTCGTCTTGAATGGGGTTTAGAAGGGAATTTGTCCCATTGTTAAATTAAATCAGAACGTCTATGAGAAGGGAGTGGCATTATCAAAGACCGTAATGAAAGCGATTGAACAGAGGCTATAACGCAATCCAGAACTCCCCAAATGGGATATTCTGATTCAACCGGTTATTGGGTAAATATATTTCTGGAAATAACCTTAGGACTCTATCAAGCCATGCTTGCCACCCAAAATGAAATCCCCCTCAATCGAGTTCTGCGATCGCAGAACTCGATTGTCCATGACTATCGCTTTAAAAAAAAACCGTGCCTTCACATTTAAGAAAAGCACGGTTTTTATTAAAACAAATCTAAAAAGATACCTTTAGCCTTTGTTCGCTTTGAAGCTAACGTGATACAAGTAGCCCTTCCAAGGATGGGACTGAACTTCTTGAATCCGTGCAACGGTCGTGTAGCTCAACTCAGGAACATTCAATTCCACCATGCCGCCTCGGCCCGCATCACGGATTAGCAATTCAACAGTCTTTGCATCAACTGTCAATTGAACAGATTCGGTTCCATTGTGACCATACATCGTCGCAGGA
>JAJAYH010000395.1 GCA_026786325.1 Alkalinema sp. CAN_BIN05
AAGTAGGTCGGATCATCCATCAACATGGCCATGGCACCATGACGCAGCGATAACATTGCATTGCGCAAGCTGTTTTCAAGGCGATCGATCTGCTCCGTGGGAAAGCATTGCTCTAACTCGTCGGCAATCGGTTGCATCCAGGTAATTTCTTCATCGCGAATGGTGCGATAAAGGCGGGTGCGTTCTTTTAATGACGACATATATTGGCTGACTTCTACGATCGCATCCGGTTTTAGATAGCGACTTTCAGCATCGTGAAAAAGGGATTCAATAACGGGCTTCATGGTACATCTCCTAGGAATTTGTTATTCCAGTCTGTTAGTCAAAAAAATCAGAGAAATCATTCAGCGTCAATGCCTCTTCACGGGATTTGGAAATGACAGCGGGCTGAGATGGAACTGCTATCATGGCGACTCCATCCCAGTTGACCGCCGTCATAAACTGGCCGATCGTTAATGACAATGACAGCGGTGCGTTTGGATCAGGACGCTGGAAATCGGGAGTATCAAAATCGATCGTTCTAGTGGACTGAGAGTTTGGCTTTTGGGTAATGCCATCCCAATTCACGCTTCCCAAAAATTGCTGAACAGAAGTTTGAACCCAGAAGGGCCGATCGGAAAGCAAGGTCATAGATTCTGGATTCATTTCAATTCTCCTGAACGAAGACGTTTCTCGATGTCTTTGGCTGTTGCGCCTTCATTTAACCAAAAGGACGCGGCATCAATTCGCTCTTGACCACCTAGCAAAAATTTACAGTAGGTTTCGCCCATGGAATAGCATTGAATTTCAATACAACCCAATTGTTTTTTAACCATTTCAGTAAAGAACCCAGAGAACAATCCAGCATACAAATGACAGACAGGTTTGCCGACATCACCCAGGGTTCGCGCTAAGGCAGAATCAAATAAATTAATGAACATAAAGCCCTGGCGACGATCGCCCATGTCTACTTCCCAACGGCCCCAACCTTGCGCGGTAAACGGCCACCACCAAGTTTCAAGCAAAAACATTAGACTGGCTTGGCGAACGGGACGATCGAATTCTTTTTCAAACCATTTTTCAAAAAAGAAGGCATCCTTTTGGCCCCATTCGCAGCCAATGGTATACATGATGGCCGCAGAGGCTTCCCCAACTTCTTCTTCAAGTCCTTCAACCAAACCAATGATGAAGTCTTCGGTGGCAAGAATATTTTGGGCATCATTCCAATCGACGATCGTGCCCTTATCAGCGTCAAATTGGAAAAAGTCTTTGAAACTATAGTGGTGATGATTTTTAGGGTTATGGATCTTAGCGGGGGTTTGATGGTCGAGAATGAGTTTCATAGGATGTTGGATTCAGAGTAATTGGGTCACATGCAGCATTCATAATAAATAGAACGCCTTCCTAAATCTGCGGCACTAGGCTATTAGTCATTGCCGAGCAAGCGACGATTCAGGTCGAGAATGGGAAGGAATAAACTGGATTGTTGAGGCGTTAAGTGCTGTTTTACAACATCTTGCATGGCGGTATAGGTGGCCTGACAGAGCTTTTGATGCCTGAATGCACGCATGATGGTCTGAAACCACAACAAGCAACGCTCTCTCAGGGTATCGGGATCATCCATGAGAAGTGCTGCAACGGAATAGCGCCAGACTATAGTTGTATCGCGTTTGCACTTAGCGGAGATATCTGTGGTGCCGCTGCCTAGAATGTTGGGATCTTGGGCCAGCATTTTTTCCATGACTTGTTGAATGACCAGTTGCTCAATTTCTTGGAGCTTCTGATAGGTTTGAAGTCTCAATTCGTAGGTCTTGAGGTATTCAGGAATGAACCGCAATTCCTCATCACTGGCATATCGACCTTCTACATTAAAACTCAGTCGCTGCATTTGACTCAACATAGTGCGTATTGCTCCTTCGCAAAGTAATTCGTACAGTAACGTTCTTGTATCTAGGATGCCCCATGAAGACGAGCCGCTAACTGTCAAAGCCGGACAGTTTTGTTAACTTTCTTCAATGGGGCATTATTTTAAATATTGGCTGAAATTAAGTCTTGCCGAAACCGTTGGATTTAGGCTCCCAAAACGCCTCTAGCAACGTCAAGATAATAAAGCCGATCGTCGTAACCGTTGTAGCCGCCGTTAATCCGATAGGTAATGCTATCGACATCATCCCGATCGGCAAAGTCGCTGAGATTGCGAGTATTCCAGAACCATCCGGCACTGCGACAGGCAAGATCCGGGTCACTCAAGCGCTCGGGATTTGCGATTAGGTCCACCCCCAACGCATCCCCACAGTCTCCATAATTTGCGCGACCCGTAATTTGAATTAAGCCTCGGCCTTTAAATCGAACGCCATCGCCTTCTTCCACATTACCGAGATCATCGCGCCCTTCATAATCTTCGCCAGAGGCAAGTTCTTCGAGGTAGTTAAATGATCCGGACTCATGGCAAAGCTGAGCGAGAAAATGCGCTTGACGCAAAGGCGTAGTGAGGTCAAATTCAGCCAAGGTCTCAACCACATGAGGATAAAGCAGCGTCACTTTGTCGGGATCGGCGCTAGTCAAAATGTCGAAAAGCTGATTGATGGTGAAGTTAATGCCACTGCTATCAACTTTTGGGGTTTTGGCGTTGGTTTTTTTAGCATTGGATTCAAATAGATCTGCATAGGGCGGCGTATCATTACTCCGATCGCTTTTCCCCAAGGCAATCCGCAGAACTTCATCCAGCCAGCCGTCTTCTGGGCTAAGAGTAGTGGGCAGTGCCGTGACTTTTTGTTGAATTAATCGCGCTGCTTTTTTTCGGGCTTCACCAATTGCAATTCCCGGATATAGGGATGCGTAGGGCAGTTTAGCCGCCGGACGAGCAGGTTTGCCGTTGAGTTTACGAATAACTTCATCTGTTTTATAGTCAGCCGTCTCTAGATCCCGATCGCCCCAACTCGTAAAGAGCTGGAGCAAACGATCGGTGCCTTCTTTGCGCCCAGTTTGGAGTTGAGCGGGGGTTAATGATGCCATTGTTCTACCTCTAAACGTGTAGGCTTGTGCTAAGTCTGCATTAAGCCTACATTAGCTAGCTGTTTTCTAAGGTGGCCGAGGTTTCCAGAAGAACAACACAAAAGTTAGAACTCAAACTTTTCGTTCACTTTTGAGAAGTCAGTATAGACTAATAGCGCAGGATGTGAAATTGGCTACTGATACTAGATATAGCGTTTTTAGATGTATCCTCTTGTTGGATCTTATAGCGCTGGAGTCGGGTAACGGTTGTCAGATTGCATCTCTGCACCTTGCATCGAGGTCCATTGAAAATTCTCCTGTCCGCCCGTCAACACCCTCAAACCGATCATGCATCAAGTTTCTAGTCAAAAGACAACAGTCTCTGCAATGCTCCATCCTCAGGTGAAGTTAGCGCTAGCTTATTTGGATTGTCATTTGGAGGATGAGTTGTTGAGGTATCGCCGTGCCCGATCGGGTTCTCAGGTTGCACCCTCATCAGCCAGGGCTATGCGATCGTCGAACAAAGCAAAAACTCCCGCACAGGTTGAGTTGACCCAATTCATTGCGATCGATGCGCTGCCTAAGAAAGCGATCGCTGTAGATTCGGACATACCTGCGCAGACGGATAATCTGTCAGCAGAAGAGATATTGTCGGGTCTCGCGGTGAATGATGATGCGACGTATTCAGAAAATAGCTTTTCTTCGGAAGATGAGTATTCGCTAGATGACTTGATGGCGAACTCGGGTGTGGAGATTTCAGGCGATCGGTCTTTATATCTTCCAAGCCATTTGCCAAATGACTATTTAGAATCATCAGAAGAATTACTTCGGAGTCTGGCTCAAGAAGAAGCGGGCGCAGAACAAGAGCGCAGTAGCATTGAAAGTTTGCTTACGCCCTTGGGAATCGGATCGATGATGTTGATGCTGATCGGGAGTGGCATGTTTGGCTATTTGGTGATGAATCCATCGACATTAACAGCATTGGGATCGGCAGCATCACGACTTATGAGCGGTGTTAAATTACCTCAGAGTGCGCCGTCTGTGACGGCTCCTGCGGCGGTGGCGGTTAATGGTGAAGTCCCGACGGATAGTAATGAGTTTGTTGATTTGAGTTTAAATAATTTGGTGGTGATGGGGACTCAGGGGCAAGGCTTAGGACTCTTGAAGATGCCAGCTCCCATCGCACCTAATATAGCGAGGACTCCATCGGGTCTTATGTCGGGGATTGCGGGGAATAAAGCTGGGGCACCGATCGGCATTCCAACCAATCCCAGTCAGCCCGCTAGTCAATCAAATGGATCTGCGGCAAAACCATCTCAGCCAGGTTCTACTCCACCGATCGTGGTCCAGCCCCCAGCACAAAGACCTTCTTTATATCGGCCAGTTCAACCCAAAAAACAATCTTCTCCATACCGTACACCCACAAAGACAGTCCCAGTATTGATTCCAGCACCGTCGAGTCCTACCGCCATTCCATCATCTGAGTCTGCGACAACACCAGCAACAGGCGGATATCGTGTAGAAATTCCCTACACGGGCGATACGGCTTTGGAAAAAGCACAGAAGTCTGATCCTGGGGCTTATTTTAAAAATGGTGAGAATGGTGCGGTAATTCAAATGGGCGAGAGCTACACAAGTCGTGAAGCGGCAGACGCGAAGGCTCAGCAGTTGAAACAACAAGGATTTGATGGGGTTGAGGTTCAGAAATAACTTGAAAAGAACCGGGCTGATGAAGAGAAAAATCATTCAAGACTATCCTGATATTGTAGGATCACCAGTTTCATAGGTGTTTGGTATGGCTTTTTTCGATCGTATCTCTCGTTTAGTCAAAGCGACGGTCAATGACCAAATCACTAAGCGTCAAGATCCAGAGCAGCAATTGGAAGAGATTGTGGCTAAGTTACAGGTGGATTTGGTGAATTTGCGGCAGGCGGTGGCAGAGTCTATTGCCTTGCAAAAAAGGACCGATCGGCAACGTCATCAAGCCACGCTACAAGCTGAAAGTTGGTATAAAAAAGCGCAACTTGCTGTTTCTAAAGGCAATGAAGACGCAGGACACGATGCCCTAACGCGTCGTCGTGCTTACCAATCGACGGCCACAGCCATGGGTGAACAACAGAAAGAACAATTAGAATTGGTGGCAAATCTGAAGCAAAATATGCGTCAGTTAGAAAGCAAAGTCATTGATCTGAAAAACAAAAAAGATATTTATATTGCCCGCGCTAGGTCAGCTCAAGCAACCTTAAAATTGAGCGATTTGCTGGATATCAGCGGAACGAGTGATGTATTACAAGCCTTTGAACGGATGGAAGATAAGGTATTGAATTTAGAAGCTCAAGCCGAATTGGCCCAAGATATGAGTGATAATCAATTGGAGAAACGGTTTGAGGCATTAGGTGAGGCGCAGGAGATTGATGCAGAATTAGCCGAACTAAAACGATCGCTTCAAAAATAAAGTTAGCGAGATTTTAAGGTTCCGTGACAAGGTAAACTAAATTTCGCGAAGTGCCGGATAGAGTTGCCATGACTGAGTATAGTGCGCCCAAACCCCAAACTATTCAAACGATCGTCGTCAAGGTCGGGACTTCTAGCCTGACGAATCCAGAGACTGGCAATCTGGCGCTATCGACGATCGCAACTCTCGTGGAAGTTTTGAGTGATTTAAGACGATCGGGGCATCGAGTCGTATTGGTTTCATCGGGTGCGGTGGGCGTGGGTTGTGCGCGGTTAGGTATGACCGAACGCCCCAAAACTATTGCCGTAAAACAAGCAGTGGCAGCCGTCGGACAGGGGCGATTGATGCGTGTTTATGATGATTTATTTACGGAAATGAAACAACCGATCGCTCAGGTTTTATTAACTCGGGGTGATTTAGTCGAACGCAATCGATATGTGAATGTATATCGAACTTTTCACGAATTGTTGAATCTGAATGTGATTCCGATTGTGAATGAGAACGATACGGTTGCGGTAGATGAATTGAAATTCGGAGATAATGACACCCTTTCGGCGCTGGTGGCGAGTTTAGTCGATGCAGATTGGCTGTTTTTAATGACGGATGTCGATCGGCTTTATACAGCTAATCCTAGAACTAATCCTGACGCAAA
>JAJAYH010000396.1 GCA_026786325.1 Alkalinema sp. CAN_BIN05
CCATACTGTTATAAAAACCTTCATTAATATCCCCATAAGAATTTGTAAATTTCACGCCCTGCTCAACATAGAACAGCATCAGATCTATCATTCCTAATGGGCTAACACTTACTTTTTTATAATCAGAAATAGCTTTTTTAGCCACTGAAAGTTTCGCCTTACCATACCCTCTTTTTGGAAAGAACTGGTTTTCGATCGTTTGCTTATATTTCGAGATCACTTGTGTTTCTTCTGGAGAAGAAAGTTTTAGTTGATAAAAATCCTTAACCCCAGCAATTTTTTTGTATAGCTCTGCAATATCATCCACCAAGTCTTCTTTAGAAACACTTTTTAGATGCTGCTTCAACGCTGTAAGAGTAATATTTTTCTGCACCATGGTTCTTATTGTCTCTAATTTATCGCCATTTTAACTTAATCCTAAAACACGAAAGGCGCGATCGGAATACTTTCCAATCAACGCCTATCATGATTCTAATTTTTAGAATTAATAACCAATCCCAAAGGTAATTCCTAAGGATCGATCGTCCGTTTACCGCTGAACTTCAGGGTTGAAGGATTAGGATTGGATCCAATGTTACGGGGAACAAAGTTCACAATTTCACGACCTTCGTTTACCTTCTCAGGGAACACACCATCGGCTGGATGAAGGTACTGAATTTCACCACTTGGGTAAACCCGGTAAACTTTGTAATCCGTGATTTTGAACTTTACCTTGAGTTGAGTGCCCAACGCCAAGCATTGTTCTTTACGTGCAAGATATAAAAGGTTTTCGCCTTCATTCATCGTTGCAGAGCCGCCCGTTGGCATTTCAAATACGTCGGCTTTTTTACCAGACCACGTAATTGCATATTTCTCTTCGACTTCTGCTTTAGTCAGCAGACCGCCAGTACTGCCCGGAAATAAGGGCGCTTTTCCTGTGAGGGTTTCCGACATGCGTTTCGCTCTCTCAAAGAACATTTAGTTGAAATTTTACCCCTGACGATCGCCCTGATTCCTGAATGACGGCGATCTGTAACAGTTGTTAATGAGGATTTTTCAAAATCGAACCTAGTAGCCCCGCAGTCGCCGGACAAAAACGTCCAATCGACGACGGGCAATGGGCAAGTTTTCGACCGTTTGAGGGCTTATATCTCGGACTAATTGCATGGGTGAATCCGGCGGATACTCTTGACCATATCCAAGTAGGCCAACGGTATTGCGTATCCGATCGGCCAAAAACAAGGCGATCGCCCGATAGAAATGAGACGCAAACTTGCCACCGTCATCTAACTTCTGTTGCAGCGCTTTTTCTGGAATCGTGAACACAATGGAGTCACGAGTTGCGATCACTGTAGCAACGGGAGGTCGGCTATCTAAGAATGAAATCTCTCCAAAGACTTCTCCACTTTTGAGGCGTGCAATCTCTCGCCCTTGCAGCGCCTCCACCACCACCTGAAACTCTCCGCTCACCACCACATAAAAGGCATCAACGGGCTGACCTTCCTCAATCAACCGAGAACCGCTTGCAATCTGCTCTTTGCGCCCCACTTGCATCAACCAATCCACATCGGCATCATCTAGCTCACCTAGAATGAAAAGAATTTTACGCATGGTGCTCACAAAGGCTATTGAAGGATCCGCTACTAGATTTCTAGTCTAACGACTTTTGCGGCAACGCATAAACATCAGGGCCGCCAAACAGAGAAAACGCTAAGGAGTGTCGTAAATCTTTACTCGAAAGGGTGACAAATAATAATATTCCGATCGTCACAATACCTGTCGCCACTCCAAACAACCCCCGATAACCAATCGAGTCGGCAATCCCTCCCAAACTAGGACCAGCCATGAAAATCCCTAAATCAAATCCACTGAGACTTAATGCAAAAATCCGTCCACGCAGCTCCGGGGAACACCGATCGGTAATCGTGGCCATAGTCACAGGTAAAAACATTCCGCTGCCAATGCCTTCAATCAGTCCAGCTAAAATAAAGGTCCGATCGCTCGGAATCAGCCACAGCAAGGCCATTGATAGAGCGTAGGCGGCCATCCCCAGGGTAATAAATCGACCTCGACCATGGCGATCGCTTTGTTTTCCGGCGATCGATCGGGTGGCAAACCCCATAATTGCGGCGGATGAATAGAATGCACTGGCCGTAACGTGAAGCTGATTTTCTCTCACATACAGCGGCACAAAGGTACTCAGAATTCCAAAGGCAATGCCAACCACCAGCAGCGTCAAGGTCGGAAGTCGAAAGCTATTGCTGGTTAATATCTTCCAAAAGGGCTGAGCATTTTGGGTTTGAGTCGTAGACGTGGGCTTCGTGGTCACCACAATTTGAGTGGCCAAGACAAAGCTGACCGCTGCTAATGTACTTGCCAACCAGAAGCAATCAGAATAATTGACATAGCCCCGCGATCGCAGCACCCAATCCCCCAAGAGTGGTCCAAAGGCCATCCCAATGGGATACGTCAGGCTCATAGTCCCAATCACTTCGCCGCGATGTTTTGGGGGCGAAATATCGGCTACTAAAGCACTATAGGCCGTGGCAAATGCGGCAATGCTGATGCCATGAAAAATTCTGACTCCGATTAATGCAAATTTTTGGGTGACAAAAAGATAGGCAACCGGAGCTGTAACCGCCACTAAAATACCCAATATCAAGACCAGTTTTCGTCCGCCAGAGTCCACCATTTTCCCCAGATATGGCCGAAAGAGCAGTAAACCCACGGCAAAGGATCCCATGATAATGCCGAGTTCTTGGGCTGTGGCATTCAGGTCTTTGATGTAGAGCGGCAAGATGGGCAATAAGCTGGCCATGCAAGACCAAAAGACTAAGCCTGATGCGAACAAAAACCAAAGATTTCGACGAATGGGCGGGGACAGTTGGGCGATCGCACTCATAAAAACGTTGGGACTGAGTTAATTAGGTCTGTTAATTCCCAACAGAACAAGACCTAATGCGAGTGCTAATCCTGTCAGGGAATCTACCATAACAACTCTATTGTCATTTTGGTTACAAAAGTTTAGATAAGAATCCGATCGAACGGGAAATCGATCGATCGCGTTGAAAATGATTCAAGAAAATATTTCGTTGGAAACGATCGTCCGAATTACCAATCTGACGATAGGGTAACTGGAGCAGGTGGGATAGATTGAATTCGATCGGTTCACAGTCCATCGCAAATGACAATTCCGGTAAAGACAATCTTCTGAAAATTTTGGTCAGTCTAATGGCTCAAATCAGCCGAGACAGATAACCTTGAACTTTGTACCAATGGCTTTTATGCATCCGCTATATTTGAATTGTTAGGCTTGTTATAGCGGTTGCCAGACCAGTTAGGACGTGAGATGATTGAACCTATAACTCTGGAGAATTAATCATGGCAAAACCCTACGATAATGATCTGCGTCAGAAAGTGATCCAAGCGATTGAACAAGACGGATTGCCTAAAGGTGAAGCCAGTAAAATATTTAGGATTAGCCGCAATACGATTGATCTCTGGTTTAAACGGAAAGCAGAAACAGGCGATATCCAGCCTAAAAAACGTGATTTTAGTAACGCAAAACAGAAAATTAGTGATTTGACCGCATTCCGTCAATTTGCAGAACAGCATCAAGACCGGACTCAAGCTGAAATGGCGCAATTATGGGAAGGAACGGTCAGTACTCGAACCATTTCCAGGCGATTGGCAGAACTGAATTGGTCTCGAAAAAAAAGACTTATGGCTATCGAGAACGAGATGAAGCTAGGCGAACTGCATTCATAGCTGAATTGGGCGATGCGAAGGCAGCTCATTATGTTCTATGTCGATGAATCGGGTATGGACGGGCGAGATGGCTATGGGTATGGTTATTCTCCCAAGGTAAAACGGCTCAATGGGATGAAATCTGGTGGACGTAAAGGACGGATTAACATGATTGCTGGGTATCAAGATAGCAAATTAATAGCCCCATTTACGATCCAGGGGTCTTGTAACCGTTTGGTGTTTGAAACTTGATTGGAGACCTATTTAATTCCTGCGCGTGATTCTTATAATTTGAGGGAGGCTGTTGATTCTGTCCTCAAAGAAGCCGCGTCCTAACTAGGCAGCAGCTATATCAACTAAACCATCCTAACCCCCAACGCCCAGAGAAACTGTCACGCCAAATGGAATAATCCAATCTTGAGTTAGTTTCAATTCCAACGTTTGACCGGGTTGAATCGTCGCAACCTTCGGAGCCGTCACATAAGACGCGATCGCGCCTGCCGCTGCTCCGCCGATCGCGCTGCCTCCACTCAATCCACCAATCAACACTCCTGCCAACACACCAATCCCCGAGTTCTGAAGCAGACTACGCTCAGAAGGACTTCGCGCTCCACCTAAATTGGGAGACTCAGCAATCAACGAGATCAGTTGTCCCTGAATCACAATAGACTCGGCTACAAACCGATTAGTCCCGCCTTCAAACACACCATAAATCGTCGTTCCTTCTGGCGCAATTGTCATCCCGTTACGATCGCGAATGGCTGACTGAAGTACTAACATTTCCTTCCGTGAACCATCTTTGACACTCAAGGACGAAATTCCTGTATACCGCACCGTTAATACCGTTCCCGATGGCAAACCCGTGCGCCCATCATTGGCCGTCATGGTCACAATAGCCGTCGTCAGAACAGATCCGAAGGGAACTCCAGTAATGGGCGCAGTGGGTTGCCATGACTGGGGTTGTGTCGCCGATGACCTCCGATCGCTCATGGACCATTGTAATGGTTGCCCAAAACTAATCACATCGGGCTGCACGGATGACGGACTGGATGCGATCGGATTGCGGTCTACGGGTTGAGCGATGCCTGATGCTGGAAAAATACTGGGCTGCATCCTGGGCTGTATTGCGGGCTGTGTCGTGAATTTTGGCACGATCGGTTGTGGCTGCATTTGCGACGGTGCGGGTTGCGGCACTCGATCGGGCAATGGAAACGCCATTGGGGTCGAATTTGGGACTGGGTTTGGTGCGATCGGGGATTGAACTCTGGGTTGTGCTACGGGGGGAATCGTGGATAGCGGTGGTACTGAGACGGTGGTGGGTTGAGGTACAGTCGGTGTCGCTGTCGGCAATGAATCCGGCAGGACCAAGCCATCAACTGCTTTTGCAGAGATTTGGGAATCTGGACTGAAGAGTATAGTTGGGGGAGTGAGGACGCTTGGGAACAGAATGCTGGGGGGTGGTGGAACATTTACAACTTGTGACACCGAGGTATGAGAAGGGTTTGGTCGTTCAAAGGTTAGAACTTGTGGTGTTACTTGTGCGTTGACTTCTGGCTTTGCTTCTTCGATCGGTTCTGCTACCGAAATTTTTGGAAGCTCCATCATTGGTTTAGGCACCTCGATGGTCAGAGACCGGCCATCGGCCATCGCCACCGATTTCACAGCTTCTAATTTTGGCGGTGTTGGCTTTACGGTCTCCAGCTTTGACAACGCAACTGGCTTTGGAGAAACGTTTGGCGACGCAATTGCAGGCGACACAGGAGTAAACCCAATAGAACCGGGCTTCTGCGAAAGCAAAACTGAAGACATTCCCGGTGGTAACTCTTCGAGCTTTGGCGGAGTCGCAGGTTGAATGCTCCCCAACCGAGAACCAATGCTGGGAACAGAAGCATTGCTGTCAACATCGGATTTTGCTGGGGGAACTGCGATCGGAATGCTTTGTGAGACGTTTCCTGACACACTTCCCGGAATATTAATCAACGGGCGCAATGTCCAAACATCACTCGTACTCCTATTGCCATCGCCCAGCCGATCGATCGCCACCTGACCTTTCGCAAACACTGTACTCGGGAACATATATAGCGTCACTCGCGTGAGCAATGGCTGAAGTTGTACTGCTGTAATCCGTTGAACCGGACCGGAGGTATAGCTCATCTCTGGGGGGGCATTTCCGATCTGCGTATTGACTAAATCCACTACAATTCGCGCAGGCTGAGCCATTAAAAAGTGACGTGGTTTAACGCCATCTTCGATTTCAAATTCAACTTGCCCCTTCTCTGGATCATACTTCCAGCCATCAATTCCCATGGCGATCGCACTGCTTCCGATCGTCAACACACCGCCCAACACCAAGACCGCCCCAAACGCTATCGCTCCAAATCTGTCGATTACGGCTTGAGCAATGGTAAAGGGAATGATTTTCTGTGAAGACGAATCATTAAAGGAATTACGCAGCAGTGAAGATGGCATAGGGTCAAACCTGGAATTTCCGCGTGACGGTGGCCGAAATGAGGAAATAAACGCACGGAGAATTTACACCTAGCGACGCTATATCTAGCGCATATTCTCTCAATTGCCTACCAAGATAGCCCCAAGTTTTGACTTTGCACGAAAATCTTCGGACGATCGCTCCAAACCCAGCAATTCCAAATTCAAAAATCTCAGAGCCTGATGGACTGAGTATTAAAAAACGATCGCGATCGGCTCTCGAATTGAATTAAACAGGACAATTTGGGGTTTGGGAAAAGGACGATCGGCTGTGATATAGAATGAAAGAAGCTTTCTGGGAGTAGTGATGACTTTAACCCTTAACATTCCAGTTGAAATTGAGAAATACTTGACGCAGAAGGCTCAGGAGCAGAGTCTATCGACGGAAGCTTATGCGTTACAACTACTCCTAGAGCGTATTTCAACTCAGGAGAAATCATCAAAATTAATAGATTTGCTGCAATCTTGGATGGATGATGATGAGGATGAACAGCAAGAGACAGGCGCATTTTTGATTCGGGCGATGGATGAGGATCGTTTGTCCGATCGTCCCCTATTTCCCCAAGATTTGAAAGGAGTGACGTGGTAAGCCGAGTGATTCTATTGGATTCGGGTCCATTGGGATTAATTACGAATCCGAGATTGTCCTCTGAGAGTTTGGATTGTACTCGTTGGTTTCAATCTTTGGTTGTGGCAGGTGTGCGCGTTGTGATCCCTGAAATTGTCGATTACGAAGTTCGGCGGGAGTTATTGAGGGCGAATAAATTGAGAGGGTTGCGGCGATTGGATGAGTTTGTGGATCAGGCAGAATATTTGCCGATTACAACGCTTGCAATGCGTCAAGCGGCAGTGTTTTGGGCGGAGGCTCGACAGCAGGGACAACCAACGGCAGGGGATAAGACGATCGATGCCGATGTGATTTTGGCGGCGCAGGCGTTTACGTTGGTTGATGGTGAGGTGACGATCGCGACTACGAATGTCGGACATTTATCGAGGTTTGTTCCAGCTCAGTTGTGGTGCGATATTACGCCATAAAGACGATCGCCACATACTACACAATCAATTCATCGATCGTACTTAATCATTACTTTCCAACCAACGATCGCGATCGGCCCTCGAATTGAATTAAGCAGGACAAGTTGGGGTTTGGGAAGAGGGCGATCGGGTTGAACATAAGCTGAATATCGATTGAAGGTAGCTATTTTCGGTGCGATCGGAGTAATGTTTTCGCCGAATGATATCACTGACGACTTCTGGTATCATTTTAGGC
>JAJAYH010000397.1 GCA_026786325.1 Alkalinema sp. CAN_BIN05
AGCCAGAACGGGGACTGCGTGGGCATTGTGACTTTATTTTGAGTGCGGGAACGGAACAGTATTTTATTAGTGCGCCTATTGTGACGATCGTGGAAGCTAAAAATGAAAACATCTCGGCTGGACTAGGGCAATGTATTGCAGAAATGGTCGCAGCACAGCGATTTAATATCAAGAAAAATCATCCGATCGATTCAATTTATGGCGTTGTTACTACGGGAACCAATTGGCGATTTTTACGATTACGTCAGAGAACTATAGTGATTGATTCTGTTGAATATTACATCAACCAAATCGATAAAATTCTCGCTATACTACTACAACCCTTTGCAGAGTTGGCGGCACAGAAATGATATGTAGAATCGATCGACCCTGATTTGTATGGGTAATAGGGATAGAAGATTTATCGACCATCCCCAACACAAATCATCTGATTTACGGACCCATCAAAATTACATTGTCAATCACATGAATGATTCCAT
This sequence comes from Alkalinema sp. CAN_BIN05, assembly GCA_026786325.1. GTDB lineage: Bacteria > Cyanobacteriota > Cyanobacteriia > Leptolyngbyales > Leptolyngbyaceae > JAAFJU01. The sequence goes on from JAJAYH010000397.1 coordinate 480, forward strand.
TGGTTGCTTCAATATCAGTCAGGACTGCCGTAGCATTTTTCACTTCATTCTTTTTGAAATTCAATCGAATAGTTGTCCCTTCTAAAGAAGTTACTTCAGATAATTTCTCCAAATCAGCCTTAGTATATTTCCCAGAAACAACATGGTATTTGAGGATCCGACCGAGTTGCGGTGGATTCTGAACCAAACTCGTAATCGTTCCCGGTGGCAATTTTTCAAAGGCACTATTCAACGGCGCAAAGACTGTAAATGGTCCAGGGGATTGCAATGCTTCGACCAATCCAGCAACTTGTACGGCGGTGACTAGGGTAGAAAAACGATCGTCGCTCACCGCAATTTCAACAATATTAGGCATAATCAAACATCTCCAAAATAAACTCATACTCCCCCTTGGTAACGGGGATTTAGCGGGATCAATCTACCGATATTCCTGACTCTGAATATCTCGAATCCGAGCCTCAGGACGCAAGAAACGATCCATTTGAGCTTCAAAGAATTGACGATTCGCCATCAAATGTTCTGGATCTTCGTCATCCAATGGATATAACAATGCCGCCCGCAAAGCTTGAATAACCGCAGAAGTCACACAATACATCGATCGTTGGAAACTAACTGCCAACTGCACGATCGTATCACCTTCACCACGACAATGTTGTTTATAGTATTCAACCAAGTATTCTGGCAAGAAATGCAACATATCCTGAGCCAAGAATGTCGGCGGAATGCCAGCGGTGCCAACTGGAAACTTATCGGCATACAGCACGCCGTAATGAAAATCGGGTTGAGCGTCAGGAACTTGGCCAGCTTGGGCATTGTAAGATTTCGTACCTCGGAAAGGTGCTGTGCGATAGAAGACGGCTTCTATATAGGGTAATGCAGCTTCATAGAGCCAAGTGAATCCCTTTGATTTTGGAATAATTTCAAAGCATTCGCCTTTGATATAGACATGGTGATAAATAGGCCGACCTGCGATCGCAAAAATCCCATTCACCAAGAAATCCATTGCAGCCGGAACACTCGTCATCTTACCTTCATCATACAAATCCGACATTTCAAAAAACACCGGAGCCATAACTTCCCAGAACAAACCTAAATTTGAATAGTAGGACATTTGACGACATTGCTCATAGAACATATCGGGGAATAACTTATACAATCCCAACATTGCTGGATTGCCTTTGAAATAGGCTTTGATTACCCGATCGCAATTCTGTTTGTATTCGTCAGTATCTAGAAACCCATCAAATTGATTCCAAGGTTTGTACATATCCCGATGCCACAACATCGATCGCATACATTCTTCAGCAAACTCCATATTGATACGATCGTGCCAAAGATGATGCAATAGTTTTGGTAAATTCTTCTTCAATTCACCCTGAGCCATAAACTCCCTTAACTCCGGATGAGCATCCCCACAACCGCGCCAAATGCGGAGATCGGCATTATCCCCAGAATACTTATTTTCACGATCGAGGTATTCATCAGAAATAAAATATTTACTCCAAGGCAATGGATTCAAGAAGACCTGTTCAGCAATATAAAGCAAATCCCGCCAATAAAAATCCATCGGCACTGCATAGGCTTTATACAAACCAATAATTTGCATGAGATTCTCTGGCGTATCAGGAAGCATCGTACCACCCGCTTCTAGACGATGAATGATTTCCGCTAGTGGATGAGTGGATGGTGGAATCTTAGTTTTAGGTGCTTCAAGGGTTTGAGTCATTATAATACTCCTGAATATGCGGGTTATTAACTGGATTCGATCCCCCTAAATCCCCCTTAATAAGGGGGACTAAGAGTTAGATGTAGTTCTCAATTCTCAATTCTCAATTCAAACTCCGGTCCCCCCTTATTAAGGGGGCTAGGGAGATCTCCGGGAATCACATTACAAACGCGATCGCATCAGATGTGACCTGTGACCATCGTACTAACCAACTCGGCTGAATGCCGAGGAATACGATGACGATCGTTAATATAAACGCTGGTATATACTCCCATCTCGCCACAGGAGCATAATAAGCGCTTTTTGTATCGAGTTTTCCAAAGCAGGTTCGGTTCAGCAAAATCACAAAATAGACTGCTGTTAATGCCGTGCCAACGATCGTTACCAAAGTCTGTACTGGGAATGCTGAAAAACTACCTTGGAACACCATAAATTCTGCAATAAAACCCACCATTCCCGGAATTCCAGCACTAGCCATAGCACCCAGGATCAAAAGCGCCGATATCATGGGTAATCCTCGAATTGGATTCAGTAAACCGTTTAGCAACTCTAATTCCCTGGTGCCGACCTTAGATTCGATCATGCCAATGAGATAAAAGAGCAACGCCAGAATCAAACCATGGGCAACCATTTGGGAAATCACCCCAACCATACTCAACGGCGTGAGTGCCGCTGTTCCGAGAATGATGTAACCCATGTGACCGATCGAACTGTAAGCCACCATTCGTTTAATATCATGCTGGGCGATCGCACAAAAACTACCATATATAACCGTAATTGCTGCGATCGTCGCCATCAGCGGAGCCACCGAAACCCAAGTTTCTGGGAATAATCCAACGGCAAATCGAATAATTCCGTAGGTTCCAAGTTTTGATAAAATCCCGCCTAACATAATCGACACCGGAGCCGAAGATTCAACATAAGCATCGGGCAACCAGGAATGCAGCGGCACTAGGGGCGTTTTAATCCCAAATCCGACAAGTAGTAAAGTGAGCAACACTAATTGAGTATTACGAGACAAATCTGTCGTATTAATGGCGCTATATTCAAAACTAGTCGCACCCGTCAACCAATTCATAGCGAGAAACGCAGCCAAGATCAAAACTCCTGATAATGCCGTGTAAATCAAAAACTTAGTTGCCGCATATTCTCGTTTTTCACTGCCCCAAATGACAATCAAAAGGTAGAACGGAATTAACTCGACTTCGTAGAACAAAAAGAACAACATCAAGTTTTGCGCCAGAAATGCACCGATTACCCCAGAATTCACTAGTAATAGCAATGAGTAAAACAACCGAGGACGCTTCAAATCCTCGCCAGGTTTGAGACCAACAGAACTATTAAATGCCAACAGTACTGTTAATAAATTTGTCAACGCCACCAAAGGAAACGATAATCCATCGATCGCCAAACTATAGTTCAACCCCAGATCAGGCAGCCACGGGAGAAACTCCTGCATCTGCAAACCGATATGGCTTAGATCAAACATCACACCTGTCGCGATCGTCAAAACTAAACTAACGACAGAAAAACCGAATGTTACCGACCGAGACAACGCTGGCGACATCACACCGGGATAAAATCCAACAATCAATGAACCGAGCAATGGGACAAGGATTAAAGCACTTAGTATCATAATAAATTCCTAACCTACATTCAAAATGGGATAACACAACCACAACCCAATCCCAACCAATCCCAACACGATCGTCAACATATAAAATTGCGATTGACCCGACGTACTGTATTTCAAACTCTGACCACTAAGCAATGTTGCAAAGCCAAAGAAATTGCCGATACCATCAATCCAAACCCGATCGAAACTAGACAACAATCTCGACGAAATAGCCACAAATCCAACAATGGTATTGCGATACAATTGCGGCGTGTAAAAGTCATAGGCAAACAAATCTTGAAGTGCCTGAGATGGAAGTTTCACAGGTTTTGAAATCCCTGGACTTAGATAAATCACAGCCGCCAATCCAATTCCTGACATTGTTGACCAAAACAGAATCACAGCATTGTCTTTACTAATTTCGGCCCAATTCGGCAAAACATCAGCGGCTGATAGCACCAATGGCAAATGAATCACTAACCCCATCACTACCGTCATCGGCAAAATCATCCAATAATGGACTTCCGGCGATCGTTCCGTCATCTTTGTGGTTTGCCCTAAAAACACCTGACAAAACACTCGCGTAAACCCGAACGCTAACATTGCATTCACCGCAATCACTAGTGCTGCCAACCATGGATGCGTAATCCGTAAACCTTCCACAAGTTGCAACATTGCCCAAAAACCGCCAAACGGAGGCATCGCAACTAATCCCAATGCCCCAACAGCATAGCTCAGCCCCGAAATCGGACGACGACCGAACAGCCCACCCAACTGCGTCACATCCTGCGTCACGCTATTCCAAACCACCGCACTCGAACTCATCACCATCAAGGCCATTCCCAAGGCATGAGACAAACTGAGTAGCAATGCGGCTTGAATATTTCCAGTGCCAACAGCAATGAAAACACAGCCCATGAATACACTCGTGGGATAGGACAATGTCCGTTTAATATCAATTTGAGCGATCGCAATCAATGATCCACCGACTGCGGTCAATGCACCAATAAAGATTGCAAAATTCAATACTGTTGGAGACAAAGCGAGTACAGGCTGAAGTTTTACTAATACCCAAGCCCCCACTTGTACCACTAGGGAATTTCTTAAAATCGTCCCTGGCACCGGACCTTCCATCGCTTCATCTAGCCACAAATGCAATGGGAATTGCGCACATTTGCCCATTGGACCCGCCAGCAATGCCAACCCCAATAGGGTCATCACCTTCGGATCGACATCTGCCGTTTTTGCCCAGATGGCTAATTCGCTATAGTTCCAAGTGCCTGCGATCGGGAATAATGCCACCACGCCCATCAATAGAAATAAATCGCCCACCCGCTTGGTTAAAAATGCATCCCTTGCCCCCGTAACAACCAAAGACTGGTTAAACCACAATCCTAACAATAGGTAGGTTCCGAGCGTTAGTAACTCCATCGCAATGTATGCAAAAAATAATGAATCATTCAACACCAGGAAATTCATCCCAGCTTCAAAGAATGCCAACAACGAGAAAAATCTAGCCCATCCCCAATCCAATTCCAAATAGCCTATTGCGAACACTTGCGCCAGAAAATTTAATCCCGTAATAACGGTACAAGCCGTCAACGCGATCGGATCAATATGAAACGGAATCGACAAATCCAAATTGGCAACTTGAAGCCAAGGCACCGTAAAATCCACCGCTGGATTATCCCATGCATAAAAGAGTGCAATAGATGCATGAGCAAATGCCAGAAACGACATCAATGCATTAATGTATCCAGCAGGCCGTGGACCTGTACGCCTCGTAATACCTGGGAACCAAATAACAGAAAGAGCTGCACCTATCAGGGTATAGATCGGCAGCAACCATATAGATTGAATTAGAGGATGTGACATTCCCGGTTCCTAACAGTAACTATTGGATTAAGTCTATGCTTTATTGAGTTTTCATCGAGTATATACAATTAAACATGATAGGTTAGCCAAAATTATAGAGCATATCTCTTGTTATTCTGATTGTATGAATCGGGTCTTTACTATGGATAGATACTCATGAATTCCTAATATCAGTTAAATTAATGGCAGAACCATGGCGGATCCGTAGGTGCTTGGATGCGTGGGCGATCGGGAAATGAGTTGACTGTTAACTTGACTATTGGGTTGAATAGTGTAGAGGAGTTTATGTTGAGTTGGGAAGCGGGTTCTAATATCTCGCGGATGCAGCGAGAGCGGGCTTGGGTGGAAGTGAATGTGGCGGCGATCGGCCATAATATTCGACAAATTCGCCAGTTGCTAAAACCAGAAACAGATTTGATGGCCGTCGTGAAAGCAGATGCCTATGGTCATGGGGCAGTCACTGTGGCGAGGGCCGTATTGAACGCTGGGGCGACTTGGCTTGGGGTTGCGACGATTCCTGAAGGTATTGAATTGCGAGAGGCCGAGATTGAATCACCAATTTTAGTATTAGGAGCCACTAACTTACCGGAGCAGGTGAGGACTATTGCCCGCTGGAACCTGTCGCCCACGCTTTGTACTCTAAAACAAGCCTTAATTTTTTCAGATGCGATCGGCGATACGGGTGCCTTGTCAGTCCATTTAAACATTGATACGGGCATGTCGCGATTAGGAGTGCGCTGGACGGATGCGATCGAATTGTTTGATCTCGTAAAGCAATTGCCAAATCTAAAAATTGGGGGCGTATATTCCCATTTTGCCACCGCTGACGATCCGGACCCAACGATTATGAAAGATCAACAGCAGCGATTTGAATCTGTACTAAAAACTTGTCAAATTCCTGAGAATATTCCCCGTCACTTTGCAAATTCAGCCGCAACTATCGTTGATCCAAATCTACAATACAATATGGTCCGCACAGGTCTGATTACCTATGGACTATATCCAGCCCCGCATTTACGCGATCGGATTGATCTGATTCCAGCATTACAAGTGAAAGCTCGGATTACTCAAGTGACTACAATTCCGGCGGGGACAGGCGTGAGTTATGGGCATCGGTTTATTAGCGATCGAAACATGACGATCGCAGTGATTGGGATTGGCTATGCAGATGGAGTGCCACGCAATTTATCAAATCAAATGGACGTATTGATTCGTGACAAACGAGTAAAACAAATTGGTTCAATTACCATGGATCAAATTATGTTAGATGTAACAGAGATTCCGGGTGTTCAAGAAGGAGAAGTGGTGACATTGTTGGGAAAAGATCAACTGGACTCCATTAGTGCGGATGATTGGGCAGAAAAATTGGGGACGATTTCTTGGGAAATTTTATGTGGGTTTAAAAATCGATTACCACGAGTGATCGTCGGAGAAACGACGGTAGAGCGATCGGCCATTTGAACAAAAAATCATAGCTATTTCCCTGAATATTTCCCGATCGATTCTTTTCATATCCTTACTAAATTAAATGAGTTCTATAATGCCCATCATTAGCCTAATAACCTGCCCAATCGCCATTTTGCCATGCTGACCCAAACCTATCTCGCCCATCTACCCGAAACCCTGAACGCCCTCAAACAAGCCGACGATCGTTGGACAGAACTACGATCCCCATCCAGCCAAGAACTGACGCAAGTCGTCAGCAAGCTCAACACCACACTAGCCCATCTAGACTACGACGTAATCGTTGCGGGCGGAACCTTAGGATTACCGATCGCCCTCACCTTGACCATACAAGGACACAAGGTCGCCATTTTAGAACGGGGAATTCTCAAAGGCCGCGAACAAGAATGGAACATTAGCCGTGATGAATTGCGCGGGTTAGTTGAACTCAACATGCTGACCCAAGAAGAATTAGATCAGGCGATCGTTAGTGAATTCAACCCAATTCGGATCAAATTTGGCGATCGGGAAATTTGGACTAAAGATGTTCTAAATGCTGGCGTAGATCCAATTTATTTACTAGAAACCCTGAAACAAAAGTTTCTCAAACTCGGCGGCAAACTAATTGAACAAGCCACCTTCAAAACAGCTACCGTTCATCCCAACGGCACTGAAATTCACTACGAATCCAACAACCAATCCAACAACCAATCCAACAATCAATCCCAATCCATCAGCGCCCAATTGTTGATTGACTTAATGGGCCACAACTCACCCGTAGCATTACAATCCCGCGATGGCGAAAAACCTGATTCCGTCTGTCTCGTCGTTGGCACCTGCGCCACAGGCTACCCCGAAAATACTACCGCCGACCTGATCGCCTCCTTCACGCCCATTCAAAACCAATGCCAATATTTTTGGGAAGCCTTCCCCGCCCGCGCAGGCCGAACCACCTATCTATTCACCTATTTAGATGCCGAACCCGATCGTATTTCCCTCGAAACCTTATTTGACGAATACTTCCGACTGCTCCCCACCTACCAAAACATCACCATTGACCAACTCGACATCAAACGCGCCTTATTCGGAATTTTCCCCTGCTACAAAGACAGCCCCTTAGTGCCCGACTGGGATCGCATAGTATCGCTCGGCGACGGCAGCGGTGCTCAATCGCCCTTAAGTTTTGGCGGATTTGGAGCCATGATGCGACACTTAATTCGGCTATCGGACGCATTGAATCAAGCTATTTCCACTGACTGCCTCGATCGCGCTAGCCTCGAACTCATCCAACCCTACCAACCCAACCTCCAAGTCACCTGGCTCTTCCAGAAATCCATGAGTGTCAAACTCAAGCAAAAATTGCCGCCCGAACAAATCAATCAACTCCTCGCCGACGTATTCGGAGAAATGGAACAACTGGGAGATCTCGTCCTAAAGCCATTTTTGCAAGATGTCGTACAGTTTGGCCCCCTCACCCAAACCCTCTGGCGATCGTCCCTAAAATCGCCCTTGATCCTGTTTAAAATCTTGCCCCAAGTCGGACTCTGGACCTTGTTGGATTGGATGCGACATTTTGTGAATTTAGGCTTTTATACCGCAGTTGACGGGATAATCGATCGCAATATCCCAGTTCTCGTCCCATTCTTAAGTGCCCAATCGCCTGCCTTCCAATATCGGATCTATCGTGCTATTGAAGCCTTCAAATACGGATCTGGCAAAGACTATCACCCGCATAACAATGAAGACGCGCCTGACAATGAAGACGTACAGCCCTATGGGGGCTTACAATAGATTGAAACCTTTTCTGTTGACGATCGGACTATGCAACTTTCCCTTGCGCGGCGCTGTTTCATACGTGAAATCCGTCAGC
>JAJAYH010000398.1 GCA_026786325.1 Alkalinema sp. CAN_BIN05
GTGTGGTCGTAGGGCAGCTTAACGATCGCTTCAAACACGGTATCTGGCAAAACCGACTGAGGCACTTCAACTTCAGTGGTTTTTTTAGCCAAATGGCAGTTCGCGCAGACAATTCGACCTGTCGCTTCGCGAGGGTTTTCGTAGGCACCCTGGGCAAAGATTGGATAGGCTTGGGCGGGCAGTGCGGAGAGGCTAGCGGTTAAAAATGTTGCGATAACGGCAACGGCTAGAACGACTCTCCGAAAAATGGCGGTAAGCCAAGTTGTGGAAATATTGACCATTTTCATGAGTTCTAGTTGGTTCAGCGTGATGACAACAAACGAGTTAAGCGGAACAAGTCAAGCGCGATCGCTATAGATTACGCCCACCAGGGATCTTCACCCGTGCGGAAATCTTCTTCAGTCCACTGAGTGAAGCTAATCCGATCGTCGGCAATGGTTGCATGGGCAATCGCTAGCGATCGAGGCGCTGGACCACGGACAACCTTACCCGTGGCATCATACTGAGACCCGTGACAGGGACAAATGAACTTGTTTTCGTTGGCGTTCCAAGGAACTACACAACCCAAGTGAGTACAGACCGCATTAACTCCATAGTTTGAAATAGAGCCATCATCTTGAACAACAACATAGGTCGGATCCCCTTTGAGACCCTGTGCCAAGGCTCTATCACCAGGCAAGTGGGTAGTCAAATAGGTGCTAACCACGATGTCATTACCAAGGGCATCTTTGGCCGTCACGCCGCCGCCACCACCACCCGCCGAGGGAGGAATGAAGTAGTCAACCAGTGGGTACAAGACCCCTAAAGCTACTCCAGTCACGGTACCGAACGTAAGCAGATTCATAAATTGGCGACGGCCCATGCTGGGAACGTCTGCGGAGCTAGAAACTTGAGTCATGATTACTTAATATGAATCGGGAGTGACTTCGAGACCAAAAGGTAATTAAAAGACAAATCAAGTTGTATAAACAGATTGTCTTAACATCTCTTCATAAAATGTAGATATGTTTAATTCAAGTTCTAGATTCCCTCAGGTTCCTCAGAAAAGTCCCTGGGATACTAGAATTCGTGGCCTTTCTCATAGAGTATTATGACAGACTTTTACGCTGATTTTACTTGAGAGGGCGGGATGACGGGTACAGAGTTACGATCGTTGGTGGCGAACAAGTGGACGTTTTCCTATGATGTCCAGATCCGTAAAGTGAAGGGCAAGCTCTATTTTCAGGTGATGTGGAAGTATTTAGAGCAAGCTTCGTTCCCACTTTCGGAGACGGAATTTATGGCCCATTTCGATCAAATTGCCGGGTATTTGGTGGCGTGGAACGTGGTGGAGCAGGTAACAGGCGCAATAGAGAAAACCCGTGATAAGCCGCGTCCAGGGAAGGCCGTGAATGTTCAGTTGGATCTGGGCGATCGGGCATCTGAGTGGATTTTGGATAAGTTTTAATGGGCAACTCAGCCCAGGGATCTATTTTTAAACCAACTCTGACCTTCAACAGCCCCAAAAGAGTGGGCATAATTGATAAAGTAAGACATCTCAACTGAATGAGTCGTTGATTATCTGAACCCTAGGAGGTTTGCTCATGACTGGTCTTTTGTTCGTTTTAAGGATTGTGGTCCCGATCGCAATCGCTTGGGTCTATTTGAGCTTTGGCTCGAAGTTTTGGTCAGGATTTCAGCGCACTAACTTCACCTCGGGCCGAATTTTACTCACTTTATTTTGGCCCGTATATTTCCTGTTGAATCCGTCCTATCGCCGCAATTTTCAAAAAGCGCTGCGAGGTCGATAAGCCCGATTGATCTTCTGATCTTCGCCGCCGTCAATCATTTACCTGTTACTTATTTACCTGTGTATTTTTGTGGAAATTCCCAAGCTCACACCCTATGCCGATGCTCTCGCTCAAGTTGCGGCCCGTTTCGATCGAGAATATCGCCGAGACCCGGTGAGTCTGCCGCCGGAAGTCGAATCGATGTCTATTTTTCAAGATTGGGCCTCAGGCAAATTGCAAAATCGTCTTGCGTCGCCTTTTTGGGACTATATGAAGCCGAAAAAAAACGATCGGTGTTTGGATTTGGGATGTGGACTAAGTTTTTTAGTTTTTCCCTGTTGGCGTGAGTGGGATGCGCATTTCTATGGTCATGACATTAGTACTGTCGCAAAAGATTTAATCAATTCTCGTGCGCCACAGTTGAATTCAAAAACATTTAAAGGCGTAAAGCAAGCGAGTGCGGACCAGCTTGATAATTATGACAATGATTTTTTTGATTGGGCTATTGCAACAGGAGTGAGTTGCTATGGTGATTTGAACTATTGGAAACAAGTTTTAAACAGTGTGAAGAAAGTACTAAAACCAGGTGGAAGTTTTGTGTTTGATGTGCTGAACCCTGATGCGGAAGGTGCGGAGAATTGGGCGATTTTGGAAACCTATCTTGGGGCGGAAGTTGGGTTAGAGACGTTGAGTGATTGGGAGAATGCAATTAAGTCTACTGGAGCGAAGATCAAACAACATAAACCCCATGAATGCTTTGAAC
>JAJAYH010000399.1 GCA_026786325.1 Alkalinema sp. CAN_BIN05
CGCCCAAAATTGCCGCTGTTCCGCGAGACAATGCCTGCGCCAGTCCCCAAGTTCCGATGAAGGTTCCGGCAGTTTCGGCAGCGGTCTAATCTAGCATTAGAGTAATTGCGCCCGTTGTCGTCGTGCCAGAGGCGAACCCAAATAGTAAGAGCGCCAGTTTCAGCACCGCTGCATTTCCGGTGAATCCTGCCAAAATAATAGTCCCGAGGGACAGTGCTACGGCCTGACACCCGACTTGAGTGGTTTTCTTTTTACCGATTAGTGGCGAAATAAAGAATCCTGAAATCAAAATTCCGATTACAGTTCCAATGCCGTAGGGCACATTCAACAGCGCCGTTTCCCCCGCTGCTAAATTGAAGATGTCTCCGCCGAAGGGTTCCAAAATGGCATCTTGTAAAAACAAGCCCAAGGTCATAGTGATGAGAAAAGTGAAAAAATATTGCGTCTGTTTGCTGGCTGTTATTAGCGACCAAGCTCGACTTAGACCCACTATTTCTTTAGTTTCATGGATATTTGTATTAAGTTCGTTGGTTTTGCTCTGGACGATCGCCTGTCGTTCTTGATTCGATCGTAAAAACCGCGAATATTTCTTCTCAACTCCCCAGGTTGAAATAAATGCCATCGCGACGGCCAACCACGGCACCACTAAAAACAATTGGTTGACACTGGTTTCTAGGGACTCGATCGATGGATTGTTCCCTAGTCTTTTTAGCATGACCCCGATCGTAATGGCCCCAGCGATCGTCCCTATTAGCAGCATGGACCATTCTACGGCGACGATTTTCGATCGGTCTTCTTCTTCAGTAATATCAACCAGTAGAGTTGCAAAGGGAGTCGAACTCGCGCTGATGGCGATGCCGTATAGACCAAATAAGATAGTTGAGAGAACAATCCATTCCGTCGCTTGCAGTAAATTATTGCTGCCTGAGGTTTTATTTAAGAGTGCCCCCACTTTCCACAACGGCTGCACGGCGAGAAAGGCGATCGTGGCAAAACTCAGTGCCCCAAATCTGACATACCAAGTGCGATGTAGCCCGAAGATTGGTTTTGTGTCTGACAATTGGCCGAACCAAATCCGAGCGGGTGCGACAAATAAAGTCACAGCTAGGACAATGCTTGCGATCGTTCCCGGTACACCCAATTCCTTAATCAGCACCCGATTCAGCAACCCAAACAGCAGCACCGACATCATTCCTAAGCCCATTTGAAACAGCCCCAGCCGTATCATGGTCCAAAGACTAACTCGAGGAAGAGGTTGGGCAAGCGTATCTAGGAATAAAATTTGGCGTTCTGTGGTGTCCATCGGGCTACTGCTGCTTAATTACTGATTAGACTATCTACCCAGAATAGGGGGAAACCCGCCCCAAAGTGGAATAGAGTAGTCGATCGCCTTCATATATCGTTACACTTATGTAGACCTACGTACTGCATCTTCCCCTTGAGGCCCGCCCCCATGACTATTCCCACCACTGTTCAGCTTGGTAAATCTGCGATCGCCCCGATCGGTGTCGGCACTTGGGCTTGGGGTGATTCGTTTTTCTGGACTTATGGGAAAGAGTATGGCGAAGCACAACTAGTCGAAGCCTTTAATACCAGTGTGGATGCGGGTATTACCATGTTTGATACGGCTGAGATTTATGGCCTGGGAGAGTCTGAACGAATTTTGGGGCGGTTGATCAAGACGAGAAAAGAAAAGATTTATATTGCGACGAAATACATGCCTGTACCGTGGCGAATTAGTGCAAAGCAGGTGTCTGATGCGGTGAATGCAAGTCTCTCTAGGTTGGGGGTTGAGTTTATTGATCTGTACCAAATACATCAACCGTTTAGTTTTCTGATGGGCCAGCCGACGCTGCTCAAGACCTTAGCTCGCGAAGTTGAGGCCGGACGCATTGGTGCATTGGGCGTGAGCAACTATTCTGAAAGTCAAATGCGCGAGGCTCATGGAACGCTGGCCAGTCTCGGCATTCCCTTGGCAGTTAACCAGATGCAATATTCCCTGCTCTACCGTAAAATCGAGAGTAATGGCGTTTTGGCCGCAGCTAGGGAGCTTGGGGTGACAATTTTGGCCTATAGTCCGATCGCACAGGGCTTGCTGACGGGGAAATATACTGCAAACGGCCCTACTGTTGCGACCGGAGCGCGAAAAATGGATGCGCGATTTAAACCTGAGGGATTAGAAAAAATTCAGCCTATTTTGACTACGCTTAAGGAGATTGGTGAAAAGCACGATCGGACTTGCGCTCAAGTTGCCCTGAATTGGCTGATTGCTCAACCCGGTGTGATTCCGATTCCGGGTGCGAAAACAGCAGACCAAGCGGCTCAGAATGCAGGCGCGATCGGTTGGTCGCTGAATGATGAAGAAATCGGGGAAATCGACCGGATTAGCCGTGCAAGTCGGTGAAGTTTGTATAAAGGAAACTCTTACGGGCGAGATATTGGATCGTCAGTGTGAAAAAGATAATGTAATAAGATAATTCGGAAACCTTACTTTTAAAGTGTAATTTTATACAAGGGAAATACAACCCGATCGATCTGAGAATAATCTGTGAACTGTCTGCGAAAAAGTATTTTTGCAGATGATCAAGAAACTGGGCTAGGAATTTTCTATGGGCATAATTTTAGTGGTTGATGATAGTGGGCTGGCACGGGAAATGCTTTCCGGGGAATTGCGCCGATGGGGATTTACCGTGGAGACTGCGGTGGATGGTGCAGATGCGAAGGTCAAAATCACTGCGAACCCACCAATTTTAGTGGTGACGGATTTGATTATGCCTCACATGAATGGCTATGAGTTGTGTCGTTGGGTTAAAAATAATCCGACCACACGTAACGTGCCAGTGATTATGTGCAGTACGAAGAGCGAGGAGTTCGATCGGTATTGGGGGATGAAGCAGGGCGCGGATGCTTATATTACGAAGCCATATCAACCAAAAGATATGATAAATGCGGTGAAGTATTTGCTGGAAGAAGCAGGATCTTATCAGGAGGATTCCATGGGATCCTAAGTTCTGTTTTCTAAGCCATGTTGGGAGCTAGGTTCTTTGGGGCTAGTATGAAGCGGACGATCGTTTGGTTTCGGCGAGATTTAAGAATTAGCGATCATGAGCCATTGTATCGAGCGGCTCAACGAGGCGAAGTGATTCCGGTTTTCATTTTCGATCGGGCATTGCTCTATCACCCAGAGACGGCGGTGGCTCGGGTGGCATTTATGATTGATGCATTGCATTCGCTGGACCAAGATTTGCGAAATTGCGGTGGGCGATTGATTATTCGTAGCGGCGATCCGGCGGAGGTATTGCCAAAGTTAGTAGAAGAGACCCAATCCGAAGGAATTTACGCCTATATTGACTACGAGCGGATTTATGGCCGAGTGCGTGATGCAAAGGTGAATGCATCTGTAGAAAAAGCAGGTCAGCGCCTTCGGTGGTTTGAGCCGACAGCGGGCATGAGTGAATTGGTTTCCTATCCGCAATATCGATTTCATTGGTTTAAGGAAATGTGTGAGCCTATTGTTCCCACACCAAAAACAATTCAAGTTCCGGATGATGTACGATCGGACAATCTCCCGTCTTTGTTGAGTTTGGGGATGGTGCCCGATCGTAAAAAGATTCCAACGGCGAGTACTAGTTATGCGCGGGAATTGCTTCAGACTTTCTTTACGGAAAAGAGCGATCGGTACTATTGGCAATTGTCGTTGCCGAGTGCTGAAGCGACAACAGGATTGAGTCCGCATATTAAATTTGGCGTAATTTCAGTGCGGGAATGTTTTCAAATGGCCCAGGCACGACTAAAAGGTGAAAAAGATAAACGAGTGCAATTGAGTTTAAAACAATTGATTTCTCGATTGCGGTGGGGAACGGGATTTACACAACGGTTTCGGTATTTGCCACAGTTGGAATTACGATCGTTGTATACCGTGTTTGATCAAGATGATGATTGGGAGTTTGATGAGGCGATGTATGTGGCGTGGCAAAATGGTGAAACGGGGTTTCCAATAATTGATGCGGCGGCGCGATGTCTTCAAGAAACAGGCGGCTGGTTGGCGATGAACTTTCGCACAAGGGCAATCTATTCTAGTTTTTTAAGCAATCTAATTGGTATGGATTGGCGGTATGGGGCATTGCATTTTATGCGACATTTGATTGATGGGGATTGTCCTATTGATCATTATCAATGGGCTATGCAAGCTGGTGTGACTCATTGTCTAGATAAGTCCTGGACACGCATTTACAATCCAGAACAGGCGGCGGTCGATCGGTGTGATCCAAAGGGAACATTCATTAAACGCTGGGTTCCTGAATTGAGAACGATCGCGCCTGTTCAATTGGGAATGCCGCCGAAAAGTGCGGGCTATACTACGCCTATTTTGGATTACAAACAAGCGCGTCATCGTCGGGTCAAACAATTAGAACAACAGCGTAAAGCATTCCGACAGTCTGCCGATGTATTGCCATTTTTGACGCGAATGCCAGAGTCGTTGGTGCCGTTTGGGAGCGATCGGTTTGAGAGTGAGGTTCGATGGGCACAGGATGAGGTGCGATCGTTGTTTCCGCCTGCACTAGATTTAGATAGTTTGGATTTGGCACAGTCCCAGGCATTACGATCGTGGTTGGTGGCGCATGTGAA
>JAJAYH010000400.1 GCA_026786325.1 Alkalinema sp. CAN_BIN05
ACTTTGGGGGTGTTGTGGCGATCGCGAACTCCTGAACATTACAGCGAACACTCACATTTTGGCGTAGAGGCGGCTGAAATTTATTGGCACTTTGTCGATGTGATTTGGATTGTTTTGTTTGTTATTCTATATCTCTTCTAGAGACGCAGCATAACTGAATTATTTAAAAAACCTCCTGCATGATAAATGGGAGGTTTTTTTAACTTTTAAGGCACCAGATTTAAATCTAATGCCATACGCGATCGTTCAATTCATATCCCTAAGCCTCAATTACAACCCGTAAATTTCCTCGTTTACGAATGACTCGACAGGATGTTGTCGTGCCGCTGCGTTCTTTCGCCGATCCACCTTGACGAATGAACTCTAAATCCACCAAAGTCGATCCCACATGTAAATTGGTAATCGTCAAATGTTGAATATTGGCCGGCAATGCAGGATCAATAATTCGTAAACAATTTGCAGGTGCATCTGGAACCAAATTGGTCATCATTTGCAACAACTGAAACACCGTTCCCGTCGCCCATGCCTGAGGAGAACAGGCTACAGGATAGCGCACAGGTTCACTATCGCCCTGACGCTCATAACCACAAAATAACTCCGGTGGACGTTGATACGGTTGGCGTAAGGTCATATCCAATAATGCTTGGCCTAGTTCTAGTGCATGATCCACATGACCGAGCGATCGTAATCCTAAAGCAATCATGCCATTGTCATGGGGCCATACCGAACCCAAGTGATATCCCATGGGATTGTAAGCTGGCGAGAAACTACTGAGAGTCCGAATGCCCCAACCATTGAACATATCGGGGGCTTGGAGCCGTTCAGCGACACTTTTGGATTTGTCCTCGTCTAAAATTCCAAGATTCAAACAATGGCCGGGATTTGACGTGATGCTATCTACCATTTTGCCATCGCCATCAAGTGCTAAAGCAATAAATCCTTCATCCTCCATCCAGAAATCCTTATTAAACCGTTCCTTCAATTGGTCAGCTTCTTCTTTCCATCGATCGCCCAAATCAGGACGTTTGCGACCATGAGCCAGTTCACTCATACGCATTTTTGCCGCATAGACATAGCCTTGAACCTCACACAATGCGATCGGTCCTGTTGCCATTTTGCCATTACGATCGACAATACAATCGCCAGAATCTTTCCAACCTTGATTAACCAAGCCGCGCTTCGATCGTTTGTTGTAGCTGAGATAACCTGTTTCCGCAATTTCCCGATCGATCCAACACATCGCCGCCAGCGCATTTTCCCACAATCGTTCGGTGGTTTCCCGATCGCCCGTCCAAGCGTAGTATTCGGCATAGAGCATTAACCACAGCGGCGTTGCATCAACAGTTCCGTAGTAGGGCGTATGGGGAATTTTTTCACAGCGAGCCAGTTCCCCAAGGCGGATTTCATGGAGGATTTTTCCCGGTTCTTCTTCACGCCAATCGTCGTCGTCTTTTCCTTGGTAATGGGCCAGGACCGTTAAAGTATCACGGGCGATCGCTGGATTGAGAATTAAACATTGGGACGCAGCAATGATGGAATCTCGACCAAACAAAGTACAAAACCACGGAACTCCTGCCGATAGAACTTTCCCTTGTTCAAAGGTCTGGCGTAGTAAGTAAATATCTTGTTCTGCTCGTTCGATCACTTGATTAATAGCTTTATTGTCGGTGCGAATTTGGGTGGCTGAAGCGCGCCATTCCTGTTCCTCCATCATCTCTGCGGCTTTAGCCTGGACTAAGGTCGTGGGCACGGGAACGCGGGAAACGGGTTGGCTGTTGGCGAGTAAACTAATCCGGTAACTGAGGCGTTCGGTGGCATGAGATTCGAGTTCGATACGCCAGAGGGCCGTGTAACCTTTGAAGGCTTGGGGTTGGTTGTGGAAAAACTGGATATGAGATTCCATAATGCTGCCATCAAGACCTTGATAGGCCATGCTCATTTCGCTCGGGTCTTCGTACAGAGCATACCCTTCAATAGGAGGCATTGATGGGTCGTTGGTTGTGCGTCGCATGACTCGCCGTAGCAGTTGCCCATGTTCTTTACGATCGAAGCCCCGAATTTCAAATAAATCAGTAAAGTCTGCATCAAAGCTCAAACTCAAATCAAACGCCACGGAGTCCGGTCCGTAATTTGTTAAGGTAATTTCTTCAAACAATCCGCCATTTAATACTAATTCCCGCTGAATTCCAATGGTCTCGGCAGGGATCTCGTCTAGACGCGGATTTGCGCAGAGGACAGATAGGGAAAACCCTCGTTGAGCGGTACTGCTGAGCAGAATGGGCGATCGGTGGTTGAGTTGTAATTCCAGCCGACTTAGGAAGCGTGAGTCACGGCAAAACAGTCCCATGCTAGTGACAACGCCATCATCTAGACAGCCTGAAATATTTCCTAAGGTGTCTGTAATTAAAAATAGATCGTCATCTTTCACCGTCAATGTCTGTTGCATCCGATCGCTGAAGCTACAGCCCCAAGTAGGAATGGGAAATTCCTCTGCTGATGCATAGACCCTGCGATCGACTTCGACGACTTTTTCTATGACATTACAAGTCATCGGGTCGTGAGGAGGATTGGTGACAGCAATGGTGTTGACAGCAATGGTGTTGATCTCTGAAGTGATGAGTTCTGAGGAATTCGGCGATACTGATTGCTGTACGGTGTCAGATTTGGGTTGCAATTTAGCTTGTAATTTATTAGTGGTGCTTTTCGATTGAGATGGCATGGTCACTCCAGCGAATCTAATGAAGTAGTTGCAGTCTTTTAAACTACGGCAGAGTTGTGTGAAAGCCTCGTTCTTTAGAAAGCTTTAAGAATCCTTATTATAAAGTAGGTTTTTTATTGTTGCGACATAATACGAATTAGCTCCCTTCCTAGATTAGTTGAAGTCTGGATGTCCTGGCATGAAAAAACGTTGTCTAAGTTATGGCAAATGCCTGAAAAATTGGCTATGATGTTTGGTTAAGGAATCCTGAATACTATCAAGATTACGTGTTTGCGTTTGGGTTGATGTCCTCTACTTTAGCTGTGTTTGATTGGTTTATTCTTCGATCCGATCGTTGAACGAATCTAGCGTCAATACATTCACATTAAGACTGGATTGTCGTTGAGATTACGAACAATCTGCATCGCGCTAACCTTAGGTGAAACAGGCTAATTTCAGACTAGGTATTGTGCCTGTGTTGCTCAATCTATTTATCCTGCTCAATCTATTTATCCCTGTTTAATCTATCTATCCCTAAAGAGGTGTCCTGTGGCTCTGTATGCAGATCTTCATCGTCACTTAGGTGGCTCCGTCGTACCCAGAATTTTGTGGCGTTATTTAGAGCGTAGTCAGTCTAGTTTAACGGGTCAGTTTGAAACTTATGCCAATTTTGAAACGTTTTACACTCGTCCGCGAAATACCTTAGAAGAATATCTTGAGCTTCATAGTTTGGTGGAAAAAGTCCAAACACCTGAAAGTTTGCCGTACTTTATTTGTCGGCTTTTACGGGGTGCCTATATTTTTGAAAATCTGGCTTATTTAGAACTCCGATCGACTCCTTATCTGCGGACCGATGAAACGCGTTCTCAAGGCGATCGGATTGAACAAATGAGTGAAATCGTTGAAATTATTGGTCAAGCGGCTCGTCAGGTGGAATATCCGATTGTGATGAGTCAAATTGTTTGTATGCACACAAAATTGCCCTATGACGTAAATAAGGCGATCGTGGATTTAGCGATTAATCATCCGCAGTTTGTCTGTGGTATTGATTTGGCGGGGAGCGATCGGTTGTATGGCGAGCGGATGCCTGAGTTTGTTAAGCTCTATGCCTATGCGCGTAATCATGGTGTGAAAACGACAGGACATTTGTATGAGACGGTTAATGGTTGCTATCCTGAATTGTTGCCATATTTGATGCGGATTGGTCACGGGATTCAAATTCCGATGAAGTATCCTGAATTGTTAAAAGAGATTGCGACTAATGGTCAATGTTTGGAAGTCTGCCCTTCAACTTATCCAAAAACAGGAACATTGAAAGATATTTCTGAATTGAAGGTGGTGTTCGATCGTTGTTTTGATGCGGGCGTTGATATTGCGATTTGCACAGACAATGCTGGATTGCATAATGTTCGATTGACTCAGGAATACGAGAATCTTTTGACTCTTGATATTATTGGGTTTGAAGAACTCCAAGCCTGCCAAGAATCTGCCTTCCGCCATGGCTTTGCTTGGGGTTATCAAGAGCGTCCGGCATCAATGCTCAGTCGGTTGATGCAATGGGAGGGGAGTGGGGCTGTAGTAAACTAGAACGATCGAAACTGTTGAGTTTCTTCCATTAGAAACGCAGGATGCCTTGATTAGGGTAATTCAAAATCAGTTGTGAGATAAATGCCGATCGTTATTAGTCGATTCTGTTAAAGAATCTGAAGCACATTTCAATTCAAGTAATACTAACCGGAGAAGTGCAGCAGATTTGATGGCGGAGTTGGAAGATTAATGGAATTAATTTGGTGTCCCTAAAAATACTCCGCCGCAAACTTCAGCAAAATCTCCCTATGAGGAGGCCCGATCGGACGTACTTGATTTGCTTTGACGGAGAACCTACAGCCTTACTTCAACTCCAACTCCACCTGACCCAACACAGCAATCTCCGGCGTTTCCCCAGTTCAACATGACCGCCAAAAAAGCCCCAATATCCCGGATACCAAATCGTCGGAATATTAGATTGTGGGGTTCTAGACAATGAAACTTGCATCACTTCCTTGCGCCGCTTGCCAGCTTCTCGCATCGTAATACAGATCTTCAAGCGTAATACTTTCAAGTGCTGCCTGAACTTTTTGATGGAGCCGATTCCAAACCGCAAACGTGACCCAATCCTCTGCGTCCTCATGGCGAATCTGGTGGGGCAACGGCTGGACCGACTCGCCCACCGCTAATAAAATCTGGCCCAACGTAATTTTGGCAGGCGATCGCATTAACTGATACCCGCCCTGCGCACCCCGCACCGATCGGACCAACTCCGCTTTCCTCATTTCAATCAGGAGTTTCTCTAAGTACGGTGCAGGCAATTCCTGACGAAGGGCGATCGCATTTACCGAGGCTGGCCCATAATGCGGTTGAAACGTGAGATCGAGTAATGCTTTAACACTGTAATGACCACGAGTCGTCAGTTTCATAGAATACTGGTTGATAATCCAACCTCAGTTTCCCACAGCACCCTTGAACAGCCACATTGAATAACCACATTGAATAACCCAAGCCGATCGCAAATTCAGCAAAAACTCTTCGATCTCGATTTCCATAAAGTCGGGTTCGCTCGGCTGTCTGATTGGGATCACGAAACCCCTGAACAACTCCAAACCTGGTTAGAAAAGGGCTACCAAGCTGACATGAATTGGATGAACGCCCCACGCCGACAGGATGTGCGTACTCTTCTCCCCGAAGCCAAATCCATCATTTGTGTCGCACTCAACTACTACACCGATCGCGATCGTCCCAATACCCCCAACCACGCCAAAATCTCCCGCTACGGTTGGGGTCGCGACTATCACAAAATATTGCACAAACGCCTCAAAGCCTTTTCTCTCTGGCTCGAAAGCCAAGATCCCACCATCAAAACCCGCTACTACGCCGACACTGGACCCATTCAAGACAAGCTCTGGGCACAACGATCGGGCCTCGGCTGGGTGGCCAAAAACAGCAACGTCATTACCCGCGAATTTGGTTCCTGGGTTTTCCTTGGCGAAATTCTTACAACCTTAGACCTCGAACCTGATGCGCCTCACGCCCAACATTGTGGTACTTGCACCCGCTGCATTGATGCCTGCCCGACAACTGCGATCGTTGCGCCTCATATTGTCGATGCCAATCGCTGTATCGCTTACCACACCATTGAAAACCGGGCCGAAACTATCCCAGAACCGATCGCTCAAAACCTGAATGGCTGGGTAGCCGGCTGTGATATTTGCCAAGACGTTTGCCCCTGGAATATTAGTTTTGCGACTCCGACCCATTTGCCAGATTTCCAACCCTACGAATGGAACATCGCCCCGACGCTTACCGAACTCGCCAATCTTTCCCAAGAAGACTACGATCGTCGATTTCCCGCCTCTGCGTTGCGACGCATCAAGCCCGACATGCTGCGTCGTAATGCGACAGCCAACCTCAACAATCTCTCATCCAGCCTCACACCCAGCGAATTCCAGGAATTTCCTAACAGTTCGGACATTCTCACCTCGCCGGGTGACAGCGATTAGGGCATTATACTAGTGATAAGAATTCATTAAAGAATTCACCCAAAGACTAAAGAGAGGACGATCGTGGCTTCTACGGGATTTAAGGATTATTACAGCGTCTTAGGCGTGGCCAAATCAGCCGATGCCGACGGGATTAAAAAAGCATTTCGGCAACTGGCCCGCAAACACCATCCTGACGTTAATCCCGGTGACAAAGCTGCCGAAGAAAAATTCAAAGAAATTAACGAAGCTTACGAAGTTCTCTCGGATAAAGATAAGCGAGCAAAATACGACCAATATGGTCAATATTGGAATAAAGCAGGCGCTCCCTCCCCATCAGGCGGCAGTTATGGTCGTGGAGCCAGTGACTTTGATGATGTCGAATTTGGTAAATATGGCAACTTTGATGAATTTATCAACGATCTTCTAGGTCGAATGAATAATGGCGGTGGCGCAGGTGGTGGGCGCGGCGGCGATCCCTTTGGTGGTGGTGGTTTTCGTAATCCAGGCAATTATGCCGGCGGCGCATCGGCTGGGTCCGGGGCAAATCTCGACATCGAAGCCAAAATCACGCTTACCTTTTCCGAAGCCTTTAATGGCGTTCAGAAGCCGTTGTCGGTTAATAACGAAAGCATTACCGTCAAAATTCCTGCTGGAGCTAAAATCGGTAGCAAAATTCGCGTTCGAGGCAAAGGCAACTACAGCCCGCAATATACGAGTCAACGCGGTGATCTGTACTTGCGTATTGAACTTGCAAAGCATCCATTTTTTCAATTTGACGGAGACAATCTGACCTGCGATGTCCCGATCGCTCCTGATGAGGCCGTTCTTGGTACCCAAATCGAAGTCCCAACTCCTGATGGTTCGGTGACCGTTAATGTTCCGGCTGGAGTCAAGTCTGGACAGTCTTTGCGTTTGCGTGGCAAGGGTTGGAAAAATACTAAGGGCGATCGGACGGATCAATTTGTCAAACTCACAATAGTTCTGCCCAAAGATCTTAGTGCCATTGAAAAAGAAGCCTACGAAACCCTGAAAGCCAACCGAAGTTATGATCCACGATCGAGCTTAAAGTCCGTCAAGCTCTAACGAAACCACAGTCACTATAAAGATTGATCCCCACTCCACTCGAAACCCAGAGCCTTACAAATTCCTGTAACGTATTGTAATACTGGCAGTTTGCCGCTATAGTAGTTTTATCTTCATCACTTGTGTATCCACATTCATCGGCATTCTAGCCACTTTAATGTGTTGACATCATGGTATGTTAGAGCGCGATTGCGGCATACTGTGGTGACAGTCCAGTCAAATGGATTGATGCGAAAAGCGAAGCAGTTGTCAGGCGCGATCGCAACATAGTGCGACAGCTAAATCCTTTTCGTCTACGGACACCTTAGAACTTATACATGGGCAACAAGCCAACGATCGCCGTCTCTCACTTAGGCTGCGAAAAGAATCGAATCGATACTGAGCATATGCTTGGTTTGTTAGTGCAGGCAGGATATCAAGTTGATACGGATGAAGCTTTGGCGGATTACGCCATTGTCAACACCTGTAGCTTTATTCAAGCCGCTCGTGAAGAATCAGTCCGGACGCTCGTCGAACTGGCTGAATCAGGCAAGAAAATTGTCATCACGGGTTGCATGGCCCAGCACTTTCAGGATCAGTTACTAGACGAAATTCCGGAAGCAGTTGCTCTAGTCGGGACCGGAGACTACCACAAAATTGTGGATGTCATTGAAAGGGCCGAAGCTGGTGAACGCGTCAAAGAAGTCTCACAAGAGCCGACTTATATCGCTGATGAACTAGTACCTCGTTACCGAACCACAACCGAAGGTGTTGCCTACGTGAGAGTGGCTGAAGGCTGTGACTATCGTTGCGCTTTTTGTATCATTCCTCATCTTCGGGGCAACCAACGATCGAGGTCTGTTGAGTCCATTGTCACTGAAGTCACGAATCTAGCCGCAGAGGGCGTTCAAGAGATTATCTTAATCTCCCAAATCACCACCAACTACGGACTTGATTTGTACGGCGAAGTCAAACTCGCTGAACTGATTCGAGCGCTAGGTGAGGTCGATGTTCCGTGGATTCGGATGCACTATGCCTATCCCACAGGACTGACCCAAAAAGTCATCGATGCCATTCGGGATACCCCCAATGTCATTCCCTATCTCGACTTGCCGTTGCAGCATTCTCACCCCGAAGTGCTGCGCGCCATGAACCGTCCTTGGCAG
Source organism: Alkalinema sp. CAN_BIN05 (assembly GCA_026786325.1). Taxonomy (GTDB): domain Bacteria; phylum Cyanobacteriota; class Cyanobacteriia; order Leptolyngbyales; family Leptolyngbyaceae; genus JAAFJU01. Next base: position 8,445 of record JAJAYH010000400.1, read on the forward strand.
GGACGAGTAAACGATGGCATTATCGAGCGCATTAAAGAAGCAATTCCTAATGCAGTGTTGAGAACTACTTTAATCGTCGGATTCCCTGGCGAAACTGAAGAACAATTTCAACATCTTCTTGATTTTATTAAACGACACGAATTTGATCACGTTGGGGTCTTCACCTTCTCCGCAGAGGAAGGGACTCCCGCCTACGATTTGCCTAATCCAGTAGATCAAGAAATTATGGATGCGCGACGCGACGCTATTATGGCCGCGCAGCAACCGATTTCTTTGAAGCTGAATCGAGCGCAAATTGGTCAAATTGTAGACGTACTCATTGAACAGGAAAACCCTGAAACTGGTGAGTTGGTCGGACGATCGAAACGATTCGCGCCGGACGTAGACGGTTTAGTCTACATTCGTGGTGAAGCCGCACTGGGAACCATTGTTCCGGTTGCGATCGATGATGCAGATGTATATGACCTTTATGGCCATGTGGCAACTGCTGCGGATGTCATGAAATTATCGCCTGCACTTGTAGCCCGATAATTTTAGACTTGTTTTGGCGCTTCTACTGGCTTAGGCCGAAAACCTTGCTGACACTGAGCGCTAGGACATAAAGGGTGGGTTGCGACGTTATTTTGCAGCGTACCCATTTGTAAGCCCTATTTTGTTTTGGACATATCGAATGACGCTTTCTTTTCACGACTTAGGACTTTCCGAAGAGTGTGCTCAGTTTCTAGAGCAACAAGGTTTTACGACACCAACGCCAATTCAAGAACAGGCGATTCCTCCGTTGTTGGCGGGCCGCGATGTCATGGGAATTGCTCAGACCGGAACTGGTAAAACCGCAGCATTTTCGCTGCCCATTCTTGAACGGCTTGACCCCAACGTCAACCACATTCAAGCGCTAATTTTGACCCCGACTCGTGAGTTGGCGGTCCAAGTGAGTGCCGCAATGCGCAACTTCATCAGCGATCGTCGCGTGAAGATCTTGCCGATTTACGGTGGTCAATCCATCGAATTGCAAATTTCCCGCTTGAATCGCGGTGTACAAATTGTTGTCGGAACTCCCGGTCGAGTCATTGACTTGCTCAACCGAGGCGACCTGCGCATCAACCAAATCAGTTGGTTTGTCTTGGACGAAGCCGATGAAATGCTCAACATGGGTTTCATTCAAGATGTCGAAAGAATCTTGACCCAAGCCCCGACTGAGCGTCAAACCGCGTTCTTCTCCGCAACAATGGAACCATCCATTCGTAAGCTGGTCGCTCGTTTCCTCAAGAATCCAGTAGACGTGAAGATTGAGTTGGCTAATGCTTCACCCAGCATGATCAACCAGGTCGCTTACGTTATTCCTCGCGGCTGGACCAAAGCTCGATCGCTCCAGCCCATTTTGGAACTGGAAGATCCGTCTTCGGCCATCATCTTCGTGCGGACTCGGAAAGCAGCGGCTGACTTAACGGCACAACTACAAGCCGCTGGTCACAGTGCTGACGAGTACCACGGAGACCTGACCCAGAGCCAACGTGAGCGCCTTTTGGTGCGCTTTAAGCAGCATCAAGTGCGTTGGATTGTCGCAACGGACATCGCAGCACGCGGTATTCACGTAGACAACTTGACTCACGTGATCAACTTCGACTTGCCCGATAGTCTTGACAGCTACGTTCACCGCGTCGGTCGGACTGGTCGTGCAGGTAATGAAGGAACCGCGATTTCTATTGTGCATCCGTTGGATCGCCGTAAATTGCGTGACATTGAGCATCATGTGCGCCAAAAGTTGGAAATTCGTGAAGTTCCAACCCGTGCAGAAATCGAAGCAAAGCATCTTGAAAATCTCAAGGCTCAGCTTAAAGATGCATTGATTGGCGAACGCATGGCATCCTTCTTGCCGATCGTGTCTCAATTGGCTGAAGAAGGCTTTGAAACCCATACGATCGCAGCAGCAGCCCTACAGCTCTTCTACGACAAAACTCGTCCAAACTGGATGGATGGCGGCGCTGATCCAACTCCCGATGAATTGGATCAAGATCGTCCTCGCAACAATCGTCGCCCACGTAATGGCAGCGGTGGTGGTGGCGGAGAACGTCGCTATGGCGGTGGTGGTGGCGGTGGAAATCGTCGTCCCCGTGATGGCAATGCCGCTCGTCCTGTTTTGAAGAGCTAGTCATAAGCTGGCAATAATTCAGAAATAAAGTTTTCTAGTTTTTAGAAGCTTGATCGTAAAGCATCTCCGTCGGGGGTGCTTTACGTTTGTCTAGAGTAAATCTTGTTAAAGTAAAGCCCTCATTCACAACCACTCACATGTTGTTATCGACTGACTTGTTAGCCTTTTATCGAAATTTAGCAACCCGTGATTTTGTTGTATCTGATCTAGAAACCACTGGATTCAAGCCACCGATCGCCCGTGTTACCGAAATTTCTGTCCTCTACGCCAATCTCAAAGATGGCATTCAATGGCAGTACAGTACCTTAATTAATAGCCAATCTGAGGTGCCACACCACATCACCCGCGTCACCGGG
>JAJAYH010000401.1 GCA_026786325.1 Alkalinema sp. CAN_BIN05
CCAAGCCAATACTAGTGCAGTGACGATCGGGCTTGAAGATTTACGCCTTGGCTCCACCCCCGTTACCTTGAGTTCCCATTTCAGTAGCGGCGGGGGTATCAGTAGCTTTGGGGTTGATGCCCAGACCTATCTATTGCCCTTAGGTGGGTATATCAACATTGCGCCTGTGGTTGGGTGGCGATCGCTTTCAAATTCCAACACTCAGAACCAAGGTTTAAATCTGGGTGCAAAACTGATGCTAATCCCGTCTCGGGGTGGCGGGGCAGATGTCGCACTTCAGCAAACTTGGACCAATGTGGGAAGCGATCGGGAAGTTGGTATTGGCAAAGTATCCGTTGGTTATGCCATAGCGCCTCAACTGCGTCTAGCAACCACAATAGAACGTTGGCAAGGCCAAGCTATCTCCGAAACCCGAGGCAGCCTTTTACTAGAATGGATGCCTTAGCTTAATAGAAGTTCAAATTCAAATTCAAATCACTATCAACTGCTGCCGCGCTTGCCATTGGGTTTCACGGTCATCCAATTGGTCTTTGCCATGGCCAATTGCTCTGGCGTAATTTTTGCACCCGTTAAATTGGCACCGCCCAGATTTGTGCCGCGCAGATTTGCATTAAGTAAGTAAGCATTGCGCAAGTCAGCCCCACGCAAATCCGCATCCTGAAGATCAGCATTACTCATATACGCCTTCACCAAAATCGCATCCCGCAAATTTGCGCCGTGAAGATTTGCCCGTCCGAAATCAACATTGGTCAAAGTCGAACCTTGGAGGTTAACTCCTTTGAGGTTGGCCTGATGGAATGTCGCTTCTGTCAGGTCAAGACGTGGAAGTTGGAGCATTTCTAGATGATGGGCGGCAAAATCGCGTCGGCCTTTTGCATAATAGGTCTGAACGCTCGCGGCATCTAATCGGGCAGTGGTAGCACCACGACCACTTGTTGTCCCACTGTTGGTCCCTCGGCCCTTCGAGTCCCCTCGGCTCATGGAATTGGAAATCGATCGTACTGATTCCGAGCGTTGACGTATAGACTCTGGCGAATTAAGTGTGGTGGCTTCTTTAGGGCGTTGACGCGCCTGAATTGCCATAGCTGCGCGGGCAGCCGGGGATATTACAGTACTGCTAGAGGAGAGTGGGAGAGTCGGTGAGGGACTGCTTCGTTTAGCCGTCATACTGCTATTGAGACTTTCCAGATAGGGTTCCAGATCTAGGGCATGAAAAACCTCCGTTGCAGTCTGATAGCGATGTCTGACGGAGATTTCTAACATTTTCGACAGTACGCTGGAAAAATGATCACTCACGTTGACATGCTTCTGCCACAGCATTTCCCCCGTCATGGGGTCGTAGGCCAGATCCTTAGGTGTCAGCCCCGTGAACATATATAGACAAGTGACACCCAATGCATAGATGTCGCTAGCAAATACAGGCCGCATAGCCATTTGTTCTGGCGGGGCAAAGCCGGGAGTCCCGATCGCGTAGGAGGTAAATGCTGTATTCTCGGATGCCTCTGTAACGGTGGTTTGGACGTGATTTTTGACCGCACCAAAATCGATCAGCACTAGCTTCTGATCGTGCGATCGGCGAATCAAGTTAGCGGGTTTAATGTCACGGTGAATCACCTGCTGACTATGAATGTAATCCAGGATTGGAAGAACTTCACTGAGGAAATGCTTGACCTTCAGTTCACCCATGCAGCCGTGGCGCTTGACTTCCTGTTGAATGGTCGAGCCACTCACGTACTCCTGAACCAGATAGAATTCCTGACTTGATTCAAAATAATCGAGTAGCCGAGGAATTTGAGGGTGGTTGCCAATCCGTCCGAGAGTTTCCGCCTCCCGCTCAAAAAGTTCCCTTGCCATCTGCATGATGTGCGGTGCGGTGGTGTTGGGGCGAAGGTGTTTAATCACACAGTTGGGTTGACCGGGCAGCACCTCATCCCTTGACAAATAAGTCGCGCCAAAGCCCCCCTGCCCTAGAGCATGGAGGACTCTATACCGCCCCCGTAACAGGAGAGGAGAACCGCAAGCTTGACAGGTTACAGCATCGATTAAATTTTCTGGATTGGGACAACCTGGACTCAAGCAGTAGCTCATGCACCTTACCCGCGCTTAGCTCAACGACGATCGGACTGAAATGGAAAAATAGAGCCTTGTAATCAAAACTCCGTAACCGCACTCTTATGATCGGGGCATCGATTCCTCAGTCTTAACCATAAATATTTCAATCAAATCAAATCAATACAACCTAGGTTTCCCATTATCTCACAATCAATATAGACATTTCTATAGAGAATTTATGCAATGCCTATAAATAGACAATGCCTATGAAATTGACATGATCCTTTCTTCTATTATTCATTGTTCTCTCCGGAAGTGACGGGATTATTCAATTTTTTACTGAATCGATAAATAATACAATTCTTTATCTACATGTTCATGTCTATGGGAACTTGCTTCTGCTGTTGGTTTAGATTTCTCACTGAAACGATGAGGTCTCGCTTGGGTTTGGCGTTTTAGTGGAGGACCGAAGGCGTTACAATCGTTAGGATTTAACACTCTTCACAGCAAGCGGTCCGATGCGTATCTCTTTATCTTGGCTTCAAGAATTCGTTGACATTTCTCACTCTCCCGAAGACCTCGCCCATCTGTTGACGATGGCAGGATTTGAGGTTGAGGAGATAGAGGATCGTCGGACTTGGGCGGAGGGCGTTAAGGTCGGGCGTGTGATGAGCCGAGAACCCCATCCCAATGCGGATAAGCTCAGTATCTGTCAGGTTGATATTGGCACCGGAGAACTTCAGCAGATTGTCTGTGGTGCGGCAAATGTGAAGGCTGACATTTTTGTGGCTGTGGCAACGATCGGAGCCTTTTTGCCCAAATGTGGTGCTGAGGGGCTGAAAATTAGGCCGGCTAAGTTACGGGGTGAGCCATCAAATGGAATGATTTGTTCGCTATCTGAGGTGGGGCTGACAAAGGACTCCGATGGGATTCATATTTTTGATGAGACCACGGCAAATCTTAAACCCGGACTTGATGCCGGACCGTTGCTGGGCCTTGATGAGGTGATTTTAGATTTGAGTTCGACGGCGAACCGTGCGGATGCCTTGAGCATGATTGGCATTGCTCGTGAGATTGCAGCCTTGACGGGTGTGGCCTTAAAAATGCCGGAGACTACACCTGTTGTGTTCCCAGAGTCCGATCGATTTTCAATTCATTTAACCAATTCTGCGGCTTGTCCGACTTACATTGCCACGGCGATCGATGGCGTTCAGGTAACGGATTCGCCTCTGTGGTTGCAGCGACGATTGCAATCGGCTGGAGTGAGGCCCATCAGCAATATTGTGGATGTGACCAATTACGTGATGTTGGAATGGGGACAGCCGCTTCATGCATTTGATGGCGATCGTCTGGCTCAAGTGGCAGGTGCGACTCCGATCGTGTTGGGAACTCGTTTGGCTGACGTGGGCGAGACGCTCAAAACTCTGGATGGCCAAGTCCGTACTGCCACCGACCAAACCCATTACATCACTGCGAATAATAATCCGATCGCCCTTGCTGGAGTCATGGGCGGCACCGAAACCGAAGTCTTCGACGGAACCCGTAATCTGGTGTTGGAAGCCGCAATTTTTGATGCTGCCGTCACTCGCAGGTCTGCCCGTAGTCAAGGGTTACGATCGGAAGCCTCGGCCCGGTACGAACGAGGAGTTAACCATGCGGAACTCGAACTCGCTCACCAACGCGCCGTGCAGCTTATTTTGGAATTGGCAGGCGGGCAAGTGACGGCTCAAGCGATGGAAGATCATCGACCTGAAAC
>JAJAYH010000402.1 GCA_026786325.1 Alkalinema sp. CAN_BIN05
GTCTAAGGTTGTGACGATCGACCCGATCCCCCTAGCCCCCTTGAAAAGGGGGAACCGGAATTCAACTCTTAGTGCCTCGGTCACGTATCGCCAGAAGTAACAGTCCCTTTCCTTGAAAAGGCGGAACGGTCGCTCAACTCTTAGTCCCCCTTTTCAAGGGGGATCTAGGGGGATCGGGTTTCTAATACCAACGAAACGGCTTTTCAAACGTCCTCTAGAAAATCTCGAATCCTGGGTTGTGAGTTCTCACTCCGTAGGAAAATCTGGGTTGAGACGATCGATCGGTCGCGGTTTGTGGTTATGATTACAGACTGGACATTTGAAGAAATAGCAATAAGCGGAGAATAATTATGTCGCGCGTATGTGAATTAACAGGCAAGAAGGCCAACAATGCCTTTGCGGTCTCTCACTCCCACCGTCGTACTAAGAAATTACAAGGTGTGAACCTTCAGTGGAAGCGTCTTTGGTGGGCTGAAGGCAAACGTTTTGTGCGTTTGAGCCTTTCGACTAAAGCTATCAAGACCATTGAGCTTAAGGGTTTGGCGGTTTATGCTAAGCAGTTGGGTGTCAATCTGAACAAATTCTAGACTCGGTTACTGATGCCTCGACATCAGCCGATCAATTGATCAGAAAATAAATGATTGAGTAGCTCCGGTGGACATCCACGGGGGCTATTTTATTGTTATGGAAGTAGATAATCTCAATTTTTGCTTTTATTTTGAGCCTAATGTTAATGAAGTTCGATCGTTTTGGGTAGCCTTATAAATATGAAGCTCTCATGAAGTCCTAGAAATGATTATTAGTAATAATGTTCCAAGAGGTTTGGACATTGTTATTAGAATCCGCTACAACTAAGTCAGGTTTATAGTTGGTCCTAATAATCTTTTGTAATGGTTTTGACTCAATGCAGATGAATTTTTCCCTCTGTATAGATGAAGACTCATTCATTCCTGAGTTCATCGGCTAAACTGTCACCTTATACAGCGCGCCCAACGATCGCCCCGGACAAATCCATTTTTTGACCAGTGGAATGTCCCACTCTCCAGAACTTCTACACCATCGTCTCCCTGGCACACTACCGCTATGTCAAACCGTAACCTTTCCAAAGCATTTCAGACCTTCACCCGCGAGGTCACTCGTCTGTGTCGATCGATGACTAAAGGTACAATAGACTGGCTATTGCGATCGGCGTTCGTTATGAGTCGTAGGGTTTCTCCGAATTCTGGGATCATTTTGCCGACGGTTGTGATGTTGATTTTGGTGGTGTCGTTGTCTGTGGGAGCTTTGACTTATCGCGCCTACACTCGCAACATTCAAGCCATCACTAGCAACCAGCAGCGGGTTATTTATAATGCTGCAACTCCAGCGATCGATCGGGCACGATCGAAGCTGGAATTCATATTTGATAGTAGTCAAGACAATCGTTATCCTACTGGTGCTGTTCCTACGGAAGCCCGTCTTCTGGGAATGATGTTGAATGATAATGTTACAGAAGGCATTCGAGAACTCAAGATTGCGGGTGAAGATCCCTATACTCTGCCTGGAGAAACTAGACTTAACCTTCCGACCACTGCAACAGCTACCGACAACGCCTGGTCGTTCAAAGCAGATACTGATGGTAATGGAATAGAAGATGCAACAGTTGTTTACTCCATCATCTTTAAGACTCCTGCCGCCACGGATCCGGCTGAATCTCAACGGTCACTAGTTACCCAAACCGACAAACAAAAATCGGACCAGGGTATTGTCCGCCATGGTCCATTAACAACAGAAACGGGTTCAGCTTGTGTATTGCCCTCTACTGCTGCTGTTGCCCCTACATCTGTCGGTTGGTTTAGTGATCCGACTAATACCGCAGTAGTTCGCAAAAACTTCCAAGTCGATGTTTTGGTTGTGCCGTACAGTGCAAAATCTGTCGCTACTACAATTGAATTTCATCAAGATCGTGAAATAGGTAAAGGAAATAAATGGGGTGCATGGTTCCGTAATGACTTGGAGGTGTTTCCCGGTCCCGAGTTCCGTTTTAATGGAGCTATGCATACGGAAGGGAATTTGATTGTTGGAAATGACGATGGTGCCACGGACAGGTTTCAATCGTACTTGATTAGTTCAAGAAACTCTTGTCTCTATCCTCCAATAGACAATTCTGAAATCTCAATTACAACGGGCACCGATACCGATAAGTTTCAAGGGGTTATTGCTGCCGGACTGATGGGTTTTTCAGACACTATAAATGACAAAGGTGGGTTCACACCGCATTATCAGCTAAGTGGAGCCAATAAGAGCGATATTTCCATTGATAAAAATAATGACACTAGTAAGGCCCTTAAGCCTAAGGATATTTATAGTGATCCAGTCGCTATTCTGACCGAAGACAAGCGACAAACCAAAGCAGATACGACAGGTTCTGCGGCCTATCCAAAAAACAATTCACTAAATAATATAGCTTCTCCGACTTATAGTTCCTCTAAGACTTCCAATGACGCACTGAAACAGCGAATTCAGTTTAGAACTGAGGCAACTCCTTATATTGATGATTTGTCCAGAGCTGATGGTCGTTGGGGACCAAAGCCAACGTATCCA
>JAJAYH010000403.1 GCA_026786325.1 Alkalinema sp. CAN_BIN05
AATCAACCAAATTCCACATTTTGACTTTGCCACTCCGATCGCCTGTGATAAACAGATTAGAGTCGGGACTGGTTGCGATCGCGGTCACGGCAGCACCTACCGCCAAACAACCTAGCAGAGTTCCGGTTTCCGGGCACCAAATCCGTACCGTTCCATCATGACTAGCGCTGATCAGGGATCCATTGACAAACAGAATTTGACTAATGCTGTCTACGTGACCTGGAAAAACCTGACGAAGTTCGGGTTGCGGATGAACAGTTGTTGGAGTCGGAGTTGGAGTTGAAGTCGGTGTTGGGGATTTAGAGGCAGAGGAAGATTCGTCTGGGGTAGGCTTTTTAGGAGATGGGGAATTTTGGGGTTGCTTGGAGGGTTCAGGCGAAGATTTCGATCGATTTTGAGTCTTAAAGACTGAATCTACCGAAGCTTTAGCCGCATCTCTTGCCGCCGTTCTGGAGGTTGATGATGATTGCGATTTTGTCGGAGAGTCGATGGATCGACCCTCACTTTTGTATACCCAGCGGAAATGTTTTGCCCGATTCAAATCCATGCCAGCCCCGTAGGCATTCCCCAAAGCAAAGCGAACTTCACCGCGCAAGTCGTAGGCAGGATAGTAATCATCTTGTAATCCGATCGCAGTATCTAGCGCCATCAAGGCTTCTTGAAGATTTCCCATCGCCTGAAAATGCTGAGCTTCTCTGACAAAAGAGGCAGGAGTACGATCGGTGGGATTTCTGACGGTCTGAACTTCGACATTGAATTTGGTTGTGGTATTTTTGGCCTTCTGAGCAGGCGGATCGTAGTTTTTTAGAAATGCGTAAGCAGCATTAATTATTTTGAGGTAGTTCTCGGATGCCTTGAGTTTATCGGGATTTCCGGTGAAACGATCGGGATGATATTTACGAGCAAGCGATCGGTAGGCTACTTTTACTTCTGCTTGGGATGAATTTAGGGGCAATTCTAGCGTTTTATAAAATTTCTCAATATCCCGATCGCTAACAGTCTCCATCCCGGCTTTGCTCCCACTACAATCTGTCTTAAGCTTTCCCGTACATGACCCGCAAGACACAAAATAATATAAAAATCGAGAGGCCACCCAACTTGGATACCTCCCGATTTCTTGCAGGGCTAAATTAATCTCTTAGTCCCCCTTAGCAAGGGGGATTTACGGGGATCCCTCTACAAAGCCGCCGCTTCTTTTTTCAACAACTCAGCCTTATCCGTCTTCTCCCAAGGAAGATCCAAATCATTCCGACCAAAGTGACCATAAGCCGCAACATCTTGGAAGAACCGACCACCGCGATCGGCTGGAAGATTACACAGGTTGAAGGTTTGGATGATTCCAAGAGGACGCAACTCGAAGTGTTTTTCCACCAAGTCCGTCAGCTTATCTTCATCAATTTTACCCGTACCAAACGTCTCAACTAAAAGACTCACAGGACGCGCAACCCCGATCGCATAGCTCAACTGAACTTCGCATTTGTCCGCTAAACCAGCCGCCACAATGTTTTTAGCTACATGACGCGCCGCATAAGCCGCACTCCGATCGACCTTTGTGGGATCCTTACCGGAGAATGCACCACCGCCATGACGAGAATATCCGCCGTAGGTATCGATTATGATCTTGCGACCCGTCAAACCCGCGTCGCCTTGAGGTCCGCCAACGACAAAAATACCCGTGGGATTCACAAGGAACTTAGTCGCTTCGGTGGGTTTGAGATCCAAGTCTGCAAAACAAGGAATCACAACGGCTTTCATCAAGTCCGCTTTGATTTGCTCTTGGGTCACGCCGGGATTGTGTTGGGTGGAGATCAAGATGGTGTCGATCGCAATGGGCCTATTGCCTTCGTACTTGACCGTCACTTGAGTCTTACCGTCAGGACGAAGATAATTCACTTCACCCGACTTACGGACTTCAGCCAACTTCCGGGCAATCCGGTTAGCAAGGCTGATGGGCAAGGGCATCAGTTCGGGGGTCTCATTACAAGCAAACCCAAACATAATGCCTTGGTCGCCCGCTCCGGTTTTGTCGAGTTCTTCGGAACTGAGTTCGACGCGGGTTTCAGAGGCACTATCCACGCCCTGAGCGATGTCAGGAGACTGCTCATCAAGAGCGACGAGTACAGCACAACTGTCAGATGCAAAACCATTGTCTGCAATGGTGTAACCAATTTCAGCCAACTTAGCCCGTGCCAACTTGATGAAATTTACATCTGCTTTTGTGGTGATCTCGCCTGTGATCAACACGAGTCCCGTATTAACAACGACTTCTGCCGCAACTCGGCTAGTCGGATCTTGAGCTAACAACGCATCCAAGATGGTGTCAGAAATTTGGTCGCAAACCTTATCAGGATGCCCTTCAGTCACCGATTCAGAGGTGAAAAAATATTGACGTGGCAAGGATCTATCCTCTCTATATAGCTCGTTTGAGACAATGAAAAATAATCGGACCTCATCGTACCAGGTTCAGTCGTTGCAAGAGCATTTCTACCATCACAGCCGATCGGATTGAGCCACTAATCACGAAGACTAGTCTCAACACTTAACCAATAGGAACGATGATCTATAAGAATTTAGATGCTTAAAAATTCGTATCGGTCATAATATTAGCAATTCTACGGATCTTTTTAAAATCGAATTGCCAAACTTTACCAATTCTTTTCGTTAGGATTCAAGAGATTTTAAGCCCGATACTTGTTCGTGGTAATAGATTGCGGCTTGGGTCCGATCGCGCAGTCCCAAGCCCATTAATAGATTGGTAATGTGATTTTTAACCGTTTTTTCAGAAATATAAAGCGTCTGTGCAATTTCGCGGTTGCTGGATCCGCTGGCGATTAGTTGCAGAACTTCCTGCTCGCGAGGAGTGAGTACGGCAATCGGATTCAAGCCTGACTGTGTTGGCAACTGTTTCTCTAAAGATTTCTCTAAAGATTTCTCTAAAGATTTCTCTAAAGATTTCTCTGGCTCAACTACCGCAGAAACTCGCGAATCTTGGACTAGTTTTTGCGCTAATCCTGGCGACAGTTGCGTATAGCCTTTATTGACCCACTGAATCGCTTGGACTAATTCCTCGGCGGGAGTATCTTTCAGCAGATAGCCGCTTGCACCTTCCTGTAACGCCCCCGTCACATATTCGGTGTCATCGAAGGTGGTTAAAATCAGGACGCGAATGGTGGGAAACGCTGAAACGATCGCCCCTGTTGCGGCCACACCATCCATCACAGGCATTCGGATATCCATTAAAATTACGTCAGGCCGATCGATCGGGTCCAGGGCATTTAATGCGGCGAGTGCGAGTTCACCATGCTCCGCTTCGCCCATCACAAGTAAATCCGGTTCTGGCTTGAGCAACGATCGTAAGCCACGGCGAATCAAGGCTTGGTCATCTACTAAAAAAACTCGAATCATTTATTCTGCCTGAGAGTTTGTCCTGGATTTGTTCAATCACTTTTTCAAACCGCAACGATCGTAGCCGGATGAACATACAGGACATGATTGTTGCAGACTAATTCCGATCGCTAAATCATAATCTAGGCTGGACTGGGTTTGAAAATAAGACTTCAATTCGACAGCCCTTTCCGATCGCCGTCGTAATAGTCAATACGCCATTCAGTGCTAACGATCGTTCCTCCATACCCTGCAACCCAAACCCGCTCTGAGTCTGCGATCGGACAAACCCAATACCGTCATCTTGAATGAATAGTCGAACGTCTAGGCCCGATCGTTCTAAACCAATTTTCACCGCCTTCGCCTGGGCATATTTTGCAATATTGGTTAGCGCTTCTTGGACAATTCGGTAAATTCCAACCCGCAAGGACTCCGGTAAAGAATTGGCTAGAATTGCATCGATTTCACAAGTCGGGAAAATTTGGGTAGATCTGGACCAATCTTGCAGCAACAGTTCCAAGGCTATTGTCAACGGTTGGGATTTCAGCGGATCTTCCGATCGTAAACTAGACACAGACTCCCGCACCGATCGTAAAGTCTCCGATCCAATCCGTTTTGCTTCCTTCAGTAAATCCTCCGCCTCCACCGGGTCACTTTTTAATAACCGAAGAGCCGCCGCAAGATGCAGATTGAATGCAGTCAGAGAATGACCCAGAGAATCGTGAATTTCGCGAGAGATCCGATTCCGTTCTTGAAGGGTGGCGAGCGTTTCGACCCTGAGGGCATAGTCCCGCAATTTAGTATTTGCCCCAGCTAAAGCATTTCGACTGCGACGCTCTGCCAACAATGTCCCCAATAATACCTGCACAAAAAGTAATACCAACCCCAAAAGCAAAATGCTGCTCAAAGTCGTAGTCAAAAGTCTCGACACAACCAGTTCATTCACTTCTGTCCGCAAGAGACCGGGAGAAATATCCGGTACAAGCCGTACAGCCCGTCGTAGTGCTATTTGTTCTAGCCGAGGCAATCTAAAATTAGTAATGGTATAAATCTGCGCCCCAGCTCCCATCAAGAAGGTGACAGCAGCCAACACCCAGGAAATTTTCGCCTCAAACATCACCCCACAGCGCAACACCACCACAATGCAGAGCAACGGTAACAGCCTAAATCCAGTCCCAAAGGCCGCGATCGCCAACAACCCAACCAATAGAGCGCCATAGAATACAGCAGAATATCGCCGTAAGTTAGGGCTTCGCAATCGTAAACTGGTCAAAACAAAGATCAATACAATTGCCAAATTCCAGCCCGGTTCATGGGGTATGCCGCGTGGCACTCGAAACGGAGGGATCTGAATCAGTTCGCCGAGGACCGCGATCGTCAGCAAACACCATTCAAATCGTAATAAAAATTGAAATGGATGATTTTGCAATCTCACAACTTACGGATCCGGTTTACTAGGGGGCACTTGCTCTATTGCTGCGATCACCTTGATCACTTCACTGACAATAGGAGCGGCGGTCGTTCCCCCGTAGGCTTGACCTTGGGGTTCATCCAGGACGGACAGCACCACATAACGGGGATTATCCACCGGGAAGATTCCCACAAAACTAGTAATAAATCGAGAGTCCGAATAGCCCCCTCCGCCCTCCGCTGCTTTTTGCGCCGTCCCAGTTTTTCCCGCCACACGGAATCCCGGAACTTGGGCCGCTTTCCCGGTTCCACTATCGACCACTGCCTCCATCATCCGAAGAATCGCTTTAGTATTTTTAGGTGAAAAAATTTGCTTTGGCATCGACTGCTTCGGCTGCCAAAACGGTCGTCCTTGACTGTCATAAAGCCCTTTCACCACATGAGGCGTGACCATTTTTCCACCATTGGCCAGCATGGCATGTAGTTTCGCAAGCTGAATCGGGGTCATGGAAAACCCTTGCCCAAAGGCAGTGGTCGCCACTTCGATGGGAGATGTCATGTAAGTTTGGCGCGGTTTTAGGTAGGCTTGGGCCTCGAAGGGCAGGTCAACGCCTGTAAATTGCCCAAGACCAATACGCTCTAACCAACTGTAATAGACCGATGGCTTCATGGTTTGGGCAATGCGAACCATGCCAACGTTACTGGAGTAGCGCATTACGTCCGTCAAACTCAGCGACCCACGAGCCGCATTGTCTGAATTACTAATGGGCCAGCCTCCCACCACAATGGTGCCGGAATCATTGAAG
>JAJAYH010000404.1 GCA_026786325.1 Alkalinema sp. CAN_BIN05
ACCTTCAACAAACCCGACTGCACCCTCTTCGACCAATACACCTACGTTATCGTTGGCGACGGCTGCAACATGGAAGGCGTGTCCGGTGAAGCCTGCTCCTTGGCAGGTCACTTGGGTCTCGGCAAATTGATCGCGCTTTACGATGACAACCACATCTCGATCGATGGCGACACCGAAGTTTCCTTCACCGAAGACGTGGGCAAGCGCTTTGAAGCATACGGCTGGCAAGTGCTTGTTGTGCCCGATGGCGACACGAATACAGACGCGATCGCAAAGGCAATAGAAGAAGCCAAGGCTGAAACCACCAAGCCTACAATGATCAAAATCCGTACTACGATCGGGTTTGGTGCTCCTAATAAAGGCGGCACCGCAGGCATTCACGGCGCAGCATTGGGCGCAGAAGAAATCAAGCTCACTCGTGAAGCGTTGAACTGGAACTACGAGCCATTTGTTGTTCCTGACGAAGCCAGAGCACATTATGCCAAAGCCGTCGATCGTGGAGCCGCAGCCGAAGCTGAGTGGAACAAAACTTGGGAAACTTACAAAACTAAGTATCCTGAAGAAACTGCCCGCATCGAGCGTCAGACTAGCTACCAATTGCCTTCCGGTTGGGAAAAGTGCCTACCGACTTACACCCCTGAAGACAAGGCTCTTGCAACTCGTCAGACTTCTGAGAAGACCCTGAACGCGATCGCAAACGCAGTCCCTGAACTGATCGGCGGTTCCGCTGACTTGACCCACTCCAACTTGACCCAACTCAAGGGTTTCGCAGATTTCCAAAAAGGAAGCTACGCCGGACGTAACCTTCGCTTTGGGGTTCGTGAACACGCGATGGCGGCCATCTGTAACGGTATCTACCTCCACAAAACAGGTTTGGTTCCCTTCGGTGCAACCTTCCTAGTCTTCGTAGACTACATGCGCGGCGCGGTTCGGTTGTCGGCATTGGCTGACACCCAAGTGATTTATGTCTTGACCCACGATTCGATCGCCCTCGGTGAAGACGGCCCGACTCACCAACCCGTCGAAACGATCGCATCCCTCCGCGTCATCCCGAACCTCTTGGTCTTCCGTCCAGCCGACGGTAACGAGACTTCTGGATCGTACAAAGTCGCAATGGAACGTCGTACAACCTCTTCCATCATGGCCATGACTCGTCAAGCCTTACCTCAGTTGGCAGGTTCCAGCATCGAAGCGGTCGCACGCGGGGGATACATTATCTCCAACGACGGCGACCTGTCTGATATCATCCTGATCGGTACGGGTAGCGAAGTCAGCCTTTGCGTTGAAACGGCGGCGAAACTTCGCGCAGATGGCCACAAAGTTTGTGTCGTCTCGATGCCTTGTGTGGAACTCTTTGAAGAGCAAGATGCAGCTTATAAAAATGCAGTCTTGCCTAAGGCCGTCACCAAGCGCCTCGTTGTGGAAGCTGGAACAACATTCGGCTGGCACAAATACGCGGGTACAGACGGCGATGTCGTGGGAATTGATACCTTCGGCGCATCGGCTCCCGGTGGCGTGTTGATGAAGGAATTTGGCTTCACGGTCGAGAATGTCTATAACCGTGCAAAAGCATTGTTGGGCTAGACCTTCAAGTTTGAATGGTTAGTAATTGATGACTAGCCGTTAAATCAAAAGCTCCTCAGAAATGGGGGGCTTTTTTGTATGTGGTTTCGATCGGGCACGGGAGTTACAACAAGCTCACATGGCGTAAAGTAATTGAGGATTTCTCACTTCAGATTTTAAGTATTTTGTTGTATGGCGGCGGCCTAATCAGTTAGGACGCGGCTTATTTGAGGACAGAATCAATAGCCTCCCTCAAATTAAGACCAATTCAGTTCTGCCAATCGCCTGGAAACGTCCTAACTGGTCTAGTAACCGCTACAGCACCACTCTATATGGTTTTCAGCTTTTGTCAATTCCACCCTAGTCGGGCAATTATAAATAAAGAATCCTAAAGTTAGAGAGAAAGGATAGAATTTAGAGCATCAAAACTTGAATAAGCAACTATGCAAATATTAGAGATTAATGGTGGCAAATTTCGAGCGGAAGCATTAGTTGAAAAAGTTGTTGCCTATGGCATGATGCCTCAACTAATCAAAGAGATGACGCTCGATCGTAGTACGGCTGATATCACCATCACCCCCGAAGAACAGGAGATTGCATCTCAACAAGTTTTTCAGCAGTTAGGTATTGATTCAGAGGAAAAGTTAGGAGCATGGCTAAAACAGCAAGGTATGACTGCATCTCAATTAGCGGCAACGGCAGAGCGATCGCTAAAGCTAGCAAAATTTAAGCAAACAACATGGGGCGCAAAAGTTAATTCTGCTTTCTTGGATCGTAAACAACACCTCGATCGCGTGATTTATTCGCTGATTTGTACTAAAGATTTTTGTGTGGCTCAAGAGTTATATTTTCGAGTTAAAGAAGGCGAACAGTCTTTTGACTCACTCGCTCGCGAGTATTCACAGGGGCCAGAGGCGCAAACAGGCGGGCTAATTGGTCCTGTCGAAATTGGCGGAATTCATCCTAATTTAGCAAAGATGTTGATC
>JAJAYH010000405.1 GCA_026786325.1 Alkalinema sp. CAN_BIN05
ATTACGGCTTCAGGCGACGGACTTTTACCCATATCGACAGATTCGACGCGTCCAACGGGAAGGCCAGATGGAAATTTCTTACTAAAGGCAGAAGTGACGACAGTATCGCCGCGACGAACATCGACATTTTTATCGAAGAATTCCATAACCACTTGACTACCAGCCTTGTCGCCGCTCTGGCCCTTAATAAATCCTGTGGCGCGGGTTCGGCTAACGGTGACACCCACCTGATTAAAGGCATCACTTAAATGGGTAACAATACTACCACTGTCCGAAACTTTGCTAACTCGGCCCACGACTCCGCCGGGACTCATGACGATACTGTTGAGTTCGACACCATCTTTTTTACCGCGTCCAAGAACAAGATGGGACCACCAATGATCGGCACTGCGCCCAATCACTGGTGCGGGGATTCCTTTTGTTTTTTGAGCTTGGGTGAAGCCGAGAAGATCTTCGAGTTTCTGATTTTTGTTTTGAAGATCAATTAAACGCTGCTGAAGTTCTTGGGCTTGAGCGTTTTCCAGTTGGGCAGTCCGATCGGGACTGGTGTAAAACGGGCGAGCGACAAGTTGATAGCTCTCAAGCAAAAAACTACCTTGAGTTTGACGAATAATTAATGCGATGCCGACAGCCGCGCCAGTCAACAGCGTACTTGTCCCAAACCGTTCCCACCAACGACGTACTGACAACATAAATCAATAAAATAATGATTACTTGGGTTAATGTGAAGGATTTCAGAGCGACTAACATAGAACCATTTATGCATTCGCCATTAGTTTCTTCACATTCATATCTAGAACTTCAGGATAATTTCAACCCTACAGGTGAAAATTATCCGAATCCAACAAACCGTCCAGCTTAACGAGGGCGACTGCTGAAGACTCGCTCCAATTCCTTGAAGTTTTCCAAGACGCGCCCTGTACCCAATACCACACAGCTCAACGGGTCAGCAGCTACATGAACCACAATCCCAGTCTCATGGCTAATCAAGGCATCAAGTCCTCGTAGCAAGGCTCCACCACCCGCCAACATAATGCCCCGATCGATGATGTCTGAAGCCAATTCAGGCGGAGTCCGTTCCAAGGTGCGTTTGACAGCATCTATAATTACAGCTAGCGGTTCAGCCATGCTTTCCCGGATTTCTGGGGTCTTAATGGTGACGATTTGGGGCAAGCCAGACAACAGGTGCAAGCCCCTGACATCCATGGTCTCTTCATCCATTTCACGGTTCGGAAAGGCCGAGCCAATAGCAATTTTAATTTCTTCTGAGGTGCGTTCACCGATGATCAAGTTATGAACCTTTTTCATGTAGTGCACGATGGCTTCACTGAGTTCGTCACCAGCGACCCGGATGGATTCACTGAGTACAGTGCCCTGCAAGCTTAAAATCGCGACTTCAGTGGTACCACCACCGATATCGATGATCATGTTGCCTGTTGGTTCCTGTACCGGAAGCCCTGCACCGATCGCCGCCGCAACAGGTTCATCAATCAAAAAAACTTCCCGTGCTCCGGCTTGGGTTGCTGCATCCATCACCGCTCGACGTTCGACTCCAGTGACACCACTCGGAATCCCAATCACCACACGGGGCGAGACCAACTGACGACCATCATGAACCTTGGTGATGAAGTGCTTCAGCATCAGTTCAGCTATATCAAAATCCGCAATCACACCATCTCGCAACGGACGTGATGCCACAATATTTCCAGGGGTCCGGCCTAGCATCCGCTTAGCCTCTTCACCGACTGCAAGGGGAATCCCTTCACGCTGATCCATGGCCACCACGGATGGCTCTTGCAGAACGATTCCTTTCCCAGAGACATATACCAAGGTATTGGCAGTACCCAAGTCAATACCCATGTCTCGGGAGGCAGAGAAGCGGCTAAAAAAATTCACGACAGTAGCCTCAGCAACTTTAGTCCAACAGAATAGAAATGATTGGTTACAGGCATTCACATAAAGCCCGAGTCAATCAACAATGAATCTTATTACGTTTCATTCCCCTCGTCTAGCCACATGGAATACTGCACCAGTTCTGCACTATTGAGATGAGAGATATTTTAGAATGTAGAAGTTTGCCGAAAGAGTGACCGGACGGGCCTATCCGTACGTCTGAGACTTTAACGTAAAAAATAATACTGACCAGATAGATTCTGAAATTAAATTTATCAACTCTAATTTGCCCCCAAATATTGTGGGATTTTCCGATGCTAACGCTAGAATATCCCTACCAATTGAAATGAGCGATCGGAAATCATGAGTTTAAACGTTGTGACTTTGGTGGGACGCGTGGGCGGAGAGCCAGATATTCGTCATTTTGAATCTGGGAGTGTGAAATGTCGCTTGACGCTGGCGGTGAACCGTCGGGCAAAAAACGATCAGCCTGACTGGTTTACCTTGGAAATTTGGGGTAAGACGGCACAGATCGCTGAGCAGTATGTGAATAAGGGGTCGCTGATTGGTGTGAAAGGATCGCTGAAGTTTGATACTTGGGTCGATCGCAACACAGGGGCAAACCGTATGTCTCCGGTGGTGGTGGTGGACCAACTCAATTTGCTGGGGTCTCGTCGGGACAATGAAGCTAGCCAACAGTCAGGTAATTCCGGCTATTCGGACGATTTTTAGGCTGAATTAGGATGGATTTTCGCTAGTGCGAGCATATTAGACTGAAAGTGAAAGACCAAAACGGGAGACAACGCACTACAATTCATCACATCCTTCAAGGCGTATTGGCCTCAAGAGTCAGATATGGGTGATTTAGTGCGGGTTCCAGTTGGTATTGTGGGCGCTTCCGGCTATGGCGGGGTGCAGTTGGTGCGTCTGCTTCAGGACCATCCCCATTTGGAACTGACGTATATTGCGGGCGACAGTACGGTAGGGCAGGATTTTGGGGTGCTTTATCCCTACTTGGCTCATGCGGTTGTGCAGACGGTAGAGG
This sequence comes from Alkalinema sp. CAN_BIN05, assembly GCA_026786325.1. Taxonomy (GTDB): domain Bacteria; phylum Cyanobacteriota; class Cyanobacteriia; order Leptolyngbyales; family Leptolyngbyaceae; genus JAAFJU01. The sequence continues at coordinate 2,939 of JAJAYH010000405.1, forward strand.
CCGTGGATGTTGAGGTGATTGCGGAACGGGCAAGGATTGTTTTTCTGTCATTGCCCAATGGGATTGCCTGCAATTTGGCTCCACAACTTCTTGCGAAAGGCTGTCAGGTCTTGGATCTGTCGGCAGATTATCGGTTTACAGATTTAGCGACTTATAAGGCTTGGTACAACACCGATCGGACCGATGATGAGGTGAATCATCAGGCTGTGTATGGGTTGCCGGAACTGTATCGCGATCGGATCCGCAATGCGACGTTAATTGGCTGTCCGGGGTGCTATCCGACTGCGAGTTTGTTGGCGTTGGCCCCGTTGATGAAGCAGGGCTTGATTGTGCCAGAGACTGCCATTATTGATGCAAAGTCGGGGGCATCTGGCGGCGGGCGAACGGCCAAGGTGGGGATGCTTTTAG
>JAJAYH010000406.1 GCA_026786325.1 Alkalinema sp. CAN_BIN05
GCGTACCTGATGGCCCGATCGTAACAACTCCACACCCAGCGCCACAAACGGCTGAATATCCCCACGAGAACCATAGGTCAAAATTGTAATGTGCATTCCGGTTCCCAAAAGCCTTTAAAATTAAACTAAGTCCACTTTACAAGCCTCAACATTGCCTGTGCAAGCGCCTTTTTTGATCAATGCCATCTACACCGACGGAAGCGGCGGCTATGCGCCCTATGGTGGACGAGGCGTTTGTGGATATGCTGCCATTATTTGGTTCAGTGACGATACCACAATGATACTGGGCGGGACGGAAGCTCGCAGCACTCATCAGCGGGCTGAACTTTTAGCCTTGATCACAGCGTTAGATTATTTGAAACAATCTTCACGATCGAGTTCAATTTTTTCAGATTTTAAATATGCGATCGATGCGATTAATCATAATTGGATTAATAAATGGCAACATAATGGCTGGCTCAATACCAAAGGCAATCCCATTAACGATCGTGACCTTTGGTTACAGCTAACAAAACCACAATCAGCCACTTTTCATCACATCATGGGACATAGTGATGCGCTAGGTCGAAAAGGGAGATTAGCACAAATTAAAAACCGCGATCGGTATGGATTAGAGAGCGATCGGCATAATCTGGGTAATCAAATGGCCAATCTCGCAGCAGGACAGTTTCGACGAGGGGAAATTAGTGATATATACGATCGGCAATCTGTCTAATGATTAATCTTTTAAATGATGTTTTAAGAGTGATGAATGAAGAGAATTCTCGATTGTGTGAATTCTAAGTAATTATACGTGAGCTGCTATAGCCCGACAGCGCTCAGAGGACTAAACTTTATCTCATGATCCTCTGTGGAGATCTTCTGTTGTCAAAATTTAAGAGAAAATTACTATGATTCAATTACAACAATCTCCGTTGACCATTAACCCAATCGCTACTCACTCAAATCCTCTTTCAACTCATCAGCCAACGCCCAGCAGTAGTTTCGTTGGCGCACGTAGTAGCGTTGATCTTTCCAACTTTAGCCATCGTCCGAACAGCACTTCGACCTTTACTGATACTCAAGTCACATTAAATGCGTTGTTGCCTGGTTCGATGATAACAGCGAATGCGGTTGCGAATGCGGTTTTTATTGGGGGCACAAATGTTCCGCTAAATCAAACGATTGGCATAATTGATGCTCTCAGTGTTGTCGAAGGGAGCGGGTTTGGCTATGAAGGAAAGTCCATAGCACGGACTAATATAAAGGGTTTAGATTTCTATATCAGCCCTAAAGAAACATTCACATTCAACTTCCAAGGCACAATGTCGCTGACGGCGGAAGGAGACCGACGAAGACAACGAGAATTTGCTCGGAGTAAGACGACACTTTCAATTTATGGCACAGATTCTTGCGGCACCCAAACGTTATTAGATCAATTGAGTATTAAAGGTAAACAATACAATAATAGAAATAGTCTGAGTGTTGGGACAAATAATTTGAGTAAAAGTTTCAAACTTAATATTCAATCTAACTCACTATCGCTTGGTTCCAATGATATTAGTTTCAATGGAACCTATAGTCGGACATTCAAAGATGCCATGAGAATCACAGTTGTAGAAACTCAGCAAACCATAGCAAAGGTAAGTTTCCGTGGATTGCGATCGGCTTAGGACGACGATCGTACAGACGCATAAGAATAACTGGATGGTGATGACAAAATCGTCACTATCCCATCGGGTGCCACTTGGAAAACCACGGTGGCAATCTGCGTATCGGTGACAAATTCACAATTGCCTGTGCCCATAGTTGTAGCAGTTGCACGGGCATAGGCTGTTGATTCTCGTCCACCATAACGATCGGTTTTCCATTTACGATCGGTTTGCGATCGGGATCTTGCATCATTGGAATTCATAGGAAGCTACTCCATTGGAGATATTGGGCTAATTCTAACGCGCCGGGACTGGATCGAGTGTATGATAATGAACCCAACGGATTAATTCAGCCGCTAGCCATTGATCTAATGATTCATTCAAGATTTTAGTCCTAAGTTCTGGTGTCAACATTGCCGGAATAATCCGTCCGACCCAAAACAATATAAATCCAGTTTCAGTTTCAATAGGCGACAAAACCTGATCATGCTGGGCTTCAAAGATTACTGCGGCATGAGCTTTAGGTAATTCCCAACGATGTAACAATCCTTCAAACCCACACCGATCGCGCTTTTCTTCGTCTTCTAAATACAAATAAGCTGCTTCAAAAAAACTAATTTCGCCATCTTCAATTTGATAAAATAATTCTTGGGCAATCGCACTATCTGATATATTCAAGCAATATACAGCCCGTCGATCGTAATTCAATTTATTCTCAGCAAAAACTCTATCAACATCTCCAGCAAATAAATGCTCGGCCATGAGCGATCGGAGCAATTTGTCTTTAATGCCCTGTTCCCATTGATCGGGAGTGACTTGTTCCAATTTAAGCCAAGCCAACGTATCCTCGGCGCGTTCTAATCGTAGTTCATGGCGCTGCCGATCGCCTTCTGTTTGAATGTCTTCTTCGGGAACCGTCAAACCTTGCTCTAGTGCTGTCGATCGGAGAATCTGATTTTCTATCCAAGCTTCGTAGGTTTGGCGATATTGCAAACGTTCTTGAAGGAATTCAGGAATGAAATCAGGACACTGGATTTGAGGTGTATGGATTTGATGAGTATTGAATAAACTTGTATTCAAGTCCGGAATGACATCGGGATTAGAGATTACACTTTGGACTGCCATAACGATCGCCAATTGTAAAATACAAACAACAAATCAAACTGAAATCGTCACCGGGCAGCGCTCAGTGACGACTCTTGCCCGAATCATTACGGTTAAACCCCTAAATGGAAGAACTCACACCGATAGACGTAAACACAATAGGTCTGCGACCTACTGCACCAGCTGCTGCACCAGCCGCTGCACCAGCCGCACCGTAGGATGCATTGCCACCCGCCTGACCAGGTTTAACATTGGCACCAACTTGTGCAGAGGAACCTGCGATTGCGAGACCATTAACGCTTGCTGTAATCTTTGGAGCTGCTGCACCAAGGATACGATCGGTGTTCACCACTGATTCTATGACATTTAAATCTTCGAGTCTTATCATTGGTCGCTCTCCTAAGAAATCACAGTTAAATACTATCTAAGTTAAGACTTAATTGAATACGACCCTGCGGTAACGATCGTGTAGGTCAAGGTCATAGTCGCAGTGTAAATATTTCCAAATGCAATAGCACGCGCAGATGAATTTGCACTAGCTTTTCGACCACCTTTTAATGGTTCTATAACTATAGAACCCATATAGTCTAACGTTTCAATCAACATTATGCTTTTCTCCAGTTCATTGAGGATTTAGTCCCAGACATCTAAAAATGCGGAGAATGGAAAACTATTAAAAAACAAAATGAGCCTAGCTTTATCTATGGTTAAGATTAATGCTAGGCTTATTTGAATTTAATTAACCAAATGCAACTGCATTGGATCCAGAAGACGATGCAGAAAGAACACCAGCTATAGCTAAAGTCCCAGTACTAGTTGTAGTCGAGGTGTAACGACCGATAGCAAGAGAATCAGCACCAGCATTAGCTACGGCAATACCACGTCTACGGCGATGACCACCGATGACTTCTTGAGTAGCAACTTCGATGTGGTTCAGGTTAGTAATTTTCATTGTAATAACTCCGTTTTTGTTGTGTGTTCGAGTTTGTTGCTCGATGTATTTAATATAGCTATTCTGATTCTTATCATGTTGCCAAATTGGCAGATTATTAATTGTAAATCAATTTCTAAGTAATTGATTTACAATCATTAGTTCACGCTCATACAAGGTGTCTTGATTCATGAAAAAGCCACCTTGTATGAGATGGCTTTTTCGGATTCACTTTGTGGTCTTCAAATCAAGACTAGGAATCAATACTAAAGCTACTAGCTGTCGAGGAAGAATTACCCTCAATAAGGCTCGATCGAGCACTAAACGAACTAAAGCTAGGCATCATCTCCATAACAGGCATCATATCTCCCATGTCTAGAAAGCCCATTTCTAAAGAACTCATTTCTAAATCTATCATCTCAAATAAACCTTCACCACCTTGGATATGTACGATCGCACCATGACGAGTCCGATCGGTATTCAATATTTCCATCATCGACAGATCTTGAATTTTCATCATGAGATAGTCCTCTTAAAAATTGATACAACGGAACATAAGATCATTGATATAGCATAACTAACCAAACCTTCTAAGTGATGCCAATTTGGCACTACTTATTCTTGTGCACAGTGTAGTTTTGATTCTTTATTTTTAGGCCGAATCTGCTCTTTCATAAGACGAGTATAGGTTCGATAGGGCATATACTCTGAAGGATTATGGCCCATTGTCCGGAGCATTAAAACACAGGCC